>JAVBYA010000308.1 GCA_030824295.1 Bacteroidota bacterium | reverse complement strand
CTGCACTTCCCAGCGGATCGTTCCCGATGCGTGCAACGAATCGGACATCCGCTCCTGCGCGTGAAGCCGCGACTGCCTGATTGGCCCCTTTTCCGCCTCCCCCTTCACTGAATTTTCCGCCGATGACGGTCTCCCCGGGCTGCGGGATCCTGCTCGATTTGATCGTCAGGTCAGTATTGTAACTACCGATCACAACAACTGGATTTTTCATAGATATGGCCGCTGTTTTCAACAATGATGGATACCGCCGTTCCGTTCGCGGACGAGTCCCGTCCGCCACGGCGCATCCGTTACAAGGAGAACCCGAGTGAGAACATGTGCACCTGCGTCAGCACCCCGAAATCCACATACGCATAGTCCACCGTTCCCTTCATTTCGCCGAACGCATAATGCATGCCTGCGCCGAACGTGAACCGCTGCACATCGTAATTGAATTTGTATCCGCCCCGAAGGAAGAACATCTTCTCATACGTATAGCTGGTACCGATGTGGAATTTCTCCCTTCCGTCGTTCGGGTGGTCCCCTTCAAGGATGACGGTGAGCAGATGCGGACCACCTTCCTCTTCCAGGAAATCCATCGCGATGCCGGCGCGGAAATCGAGCGGCATGCGCACATTGTCCGACTCCGACTGGTACTCTTCGCTCCACCCGCCGAAGCGGGAATCGGGACCGAAGTTCCGGGCCGTGATGGCCACACGGAGGGAACGGAATCCGGTATAATACATCGTTCCGAAATCGAGGGACCAATTCCGCATGGCAAGTCCGGCGATCTCCTGCTGCAGCCACCGCACGTTGCCGCCGATGGAGAGATTGTCGGTCACCTTGCGCGCATAGGATAGACCGGCAGCCATGTCGTTCGCAGTGAACATATTCCCGGTGATGAGCGGCGTCGTGCCGCTCGACCCGGCGGGCGCATTGATGGTCTCAGGAATATCGCCGTAGTCGAGCATCGCCAGACTCACGCCGACCACACCAAAGTCGCCGAGCGAATATGCTGCGGCGATGGATTGATGATCGATATCGGCGACCCACTGCAGTGCGTTCAGCCGGATATCCGCATTGGTAACATCCGCCAGCGAGGCCGGATTACCGAAGACGGATGACGCATTGCCTGAACCGATCGCGGTATAGGCTCCCGCCATCGATGCCTGACGGGCATCGCCGTTGATCTTCAGGAATTGCCATCCGGACTGACCTGCCCGCTCGATATCGATGGGCGAAATGCCTGCCTGCGGAAAGAGATGCGCCGTCAACACCATGAAAGCGGCAGCGCAGTACGTGAACCTTCTCGACAAATGCATGATCCTGTTCTCCATTACTTCACGATGGCTAATTTTCCGATGAAGGATTCACCGTTCGTCGCCGGGACGAGCGATTCCACACGGTACAGATAGACGCCCGGTGCGATACCGAGCGACCACTTGTTCAGCTGATAGTCCAGACGCTTGATGCTTCCCCATGCCGTTGAACCGCTGCCGTCATCATGCTGGATCTCCTGCACGATATCCCCGAGCAGCGTGTAGATCGTGATCTTGCATTTCGCTGGGATGCCGATGAACTCCATCCGATACCGTTCTCCGGTGCCGGTGAGGTTGCTGTGCTGACGGAACGGATTCGGCACGACATAGACATTGCGGGGGAATTCGGTATTCGGTCCGCGAAGCGGATAGACCGGGAACCGCGTGTTATTCACTTTACCGCTCTCATTCCCGCCGGCATCGATGCTGGTGACGCAATAGTAATTGCCGACGCCGAACGGAAGGTTCTCATCCACGAACCGGACCTTGCCGTTCACCATCACAGCGGAATCCTTATGGATCTGCGTGACGAGCGTCCAGGGACCGATGGTGAAATAATTGGAACGATAGACGCGGTACGCAGTGAAGTCATTCACATTCAGAATCGGGTCCTTGTACGTGGACGGGATCGGGTCCCATTCAATGATGATGCGTCCCGGTTCCGTGCTGATCTTGAGACTGTTCTCTCCGTCGGACGGTGTAGGAGGAGGATAGACGGAGGGCAGATAATTGTTCGCGTAGAGTTTCCGTGCGGTGCGCACATTGGCGAGCATCGAATCGCGGGAAGCGGTCGCCATCAGATCGATGTTCGCGACGCCGCCTTCCACGATCTTCGCACGGTCCATCTCTCCCATCACTTCGGCGAAGACGATCCGCACGGAGCCGAAGGGGGGCAATGAGAGCGGACCGACACTCACCAGGAATTCCGGCCGACGCTCGTACTTGTTGCCGCCTTCCCCGCCGCGTGCCCGTGCCGAATCCCACGACATGCGGGGCTGCTGATGCGTCAGCACTTCTTTGACGCGGCCGTGGGTCGAGGAACCCTGGATGAACATCTGATCGACTGTGCTCGCTCCTTCGGTCAGGCCCTGACCGGTATGCTCCAGAATGTTCTGAAAGACATTCCCACCGGCAGAATCGAGAACGACCACGGTGAAATATCCCGGTGCATCAAGTTCGTGTTCACGGATCCCCTGCTGATAGATATCCCGCGCATCGCCGATATCGCCGCGGAGCGGACCGACGCCGAAGTTATAGGTCACCGGCACTTCATCCACCGAACGGAACTGACGGTGATCGTAGAAATAGAAGATGTTCTCTGTATTGTTCCAATCGTATTTCTCGTCGCCGCGGCTGCCGGAACGCTGCGTCATGCGGAGTCCGTACCGCATGCCGAAGATGAGCGAATCGACGCCGGTCAGTTCGTTATTGGTGATGGTCACTTCGTGGATGATGAAGTCGCTGAGCCCGGGAAAACTCCACACCATGCTGCGGCGGCTCACATCCACATTCAGCCCGTTCAGATGATGCCCGCCGGTCACGACCTCCTCTCCCGCAATGCCGGGATTGGCGAGGTTATAGTTCTTGGTCAACGTGGCATCCTCGATCGGGAACATATCCTGACCGGATACGAAGAACCGGGAGTTGATCGTGTAGGAGGAAGCAACGCCGGATCGGACGCCGTAGATGGCGAAGCCAGCCGCTTCCGCGTAGTTCAGCGCATCACTGACGTTCGTCCCTTTCGAATACCCGGGATAATCGAGTGTATGGAATCCGTTCTGCGTCTCGGTGGGATCGCCGTACTGGAGCGTGTTCCAGATGGTCGCCCAGAGCTTTCCGCGCTTCAGGGTCTGCATGCCGAATTTCACCTGCGCTTCGGCGGTGATCGAAAAGAGCATGGCCATCAGCACCGCTGTCGTGATCGTTTTCATAGTCTTCCGTTCCATCGTTATCCTGCGTTAGAATTTGAGCGTGACCTGGAAGTAGATGCGCCGCGGCGGCACCTCGTAGGAATACCATTCCCAAATGTTCGGTTCGGAGAAATCCATCGTCTTCGGCAGACGCTCGCTGTCCGGCAGATTCGGATTCTCCAGATAGCGGACGAGCTGTTCACCGTCCAGCAGACGGAGGAATTTCGAATCCAAAAGATTCTTGACATCCACGCTGAACTCGGTAGTGAGGCCCGCGAACGTGATCCCTTTCGATACTTTCAGATCGATCTGATAATAATTGAACCAGCGCATGTTGTTCGGTTCGGTGGACTGGTCCCCGGCGGGATGATACGTGTACTGATCGCCGGACCGCCACCAGAAATTCGTATAGATGTTCAGATCGCTGAACGGACGGATGCCGCCGATCTCCGGTCCTTCATCCTTTCCGATGTAGAAATTCCCCCACCCTTTGATCCTCTGGTAATCCCCCCACGCGCCGCGGTCCTGCCGGAGTCCTTTGGGGACGTTGATGCTGGTGGAACCCGGTTCGTAGAGCCGGCTGTAACCGACCTGACCGTCGAACGACCAGTAGATCTCATGGCTCACACCGAAGTTGAACATCCCGTCGAAACGGGAATCGATCTTCAATTCGATCCCGCGCACATCGGAGTAACCGGAGTTGCTCACCATCAGTGCTTTGTGCGCCGTGTGCTCCACGGAATAGACGCCGGTGATCACGTCTGCTTCATGCGATGCATCTTTATAGTAACCGGTCAGGTCCACTTTGATGATGTCGGCAATGTTATAATCGACGCCGAGTTCGTACTGAATGGTCCGTTCGTATCCGAGGTATGGATTGCCGTAATAGCCCTGCCATTCGTCCATGTACGTGGTTTGCTTCGCGTACGGATTGAGGATGCTGTCCCAGACCGACGTGAAGTTCACGAACGGCATGCCGAACATCTTCGTCCAAGAGGGACGTTGATAGAAATGACCGTAGACGAAATGGAGCACGGAGTTCTCGCTCATGGGATGCGAGATGCCGAGACGCGGAGCAATGGCGATCTGCAGTTTCGTCCGTTCCCGTTCCGGAGAGCCGGGGATGCCGCTCGGGGCACCGAGGTCATGGCCGGGAGTGATGGTCTGGAAGGCAAGCGGGTCGTACATCGACTTCGGTGCATTGCGGTTCTGATCGAAGAAATCCCCGCGCAGTCCCACGTTCACGATCAGTCCGGGGAATTCGATCTTGTCCTGCAGATAGAGATTCCCTTCGTACGGATTCCCGTCGAAGACGTTGATGGAGTTGCTGCGGCTGCTTTTGGATTCTGCGGAGAAGTATTCGTAGTTGAAATCGTGGGACTTGAAGGAGAATCCTGCTTTCAGATTGTGACGCGCGGTGACCTGATTGGTGTAGTCTCCTTTCAACTGATAGGACTGGGAGAAGTTCTTCATCCATGTATGATAGTATGCCTGGAGTGTATAGCGCGGCACCATCGACACTTCATCCGGAAGCCACAGGGTATCAGCGATGCGTCCTTCCCTGTCTGAACGGTCCATACGGTCCTTCAGATAACTGGCGGTGATCTCATAGAGCGAACGGGAATCGATCACATGGGTCACTTTCCCGTAAAGCTGTGACCAGCGGCGGAGTTCCGGCCATTGACGGAACGGCGCACCGAACAGATTGTATTTTGCGCGGGCATATTGTTCATCGATACGCATCGGTGCCAGCCACGCTGCTTCCTGTCCCATCTCTGATGTGTTCTGGTTGGAGGAAGTATAATCGGCACTCTCGTATCCGCCCACGAAACCTCCCACGCGGAACTTGAACTCCGGCGAGAATTTATAGTTCACATATCCCTGGATGTTGAACTCCGGATTGTAAGGGATCGCCTGCGGGAACATGCCCACACCTTGTTTGAACCGGCCGGATGCGAGGAAACTCAGTTCATCCGTCACACTGCCGAACAAGGTCCCTTCCACTTCGTATTCCGGACGCTCCACATACTTCCCCATCACATCGCTCGGGGTCATCTGTTTCCGCCACGCCTGCAGTAAGGAGTCGGGATTCTTCTGGTAGAACCTGCTGTTCTCATCCAGCGATTCGTTCCGCCAGTAATCGATCCCGGTGCTGATGAAATCGTTGTTCTCCGTGCTGTAGATGTTCCTTCCGAAATGGTACACACCGGCAGGACGGACGCGTCCGATGACCGTACCATGCAGACCTTCGGGCGCCTCTTTGGAGACGATGTTCACTACTGCGGAGCGGCCTTCACCATACTCCGCATTGTATCCGCCGGTCAGCACGGAGATCTGTTCGATGGTGGAGGTGTTGAAGCCGGAATAATTGTCCGAGACCAATCCGCTGTTCACAGAGAGGTTATCGATCATAAAGACCGCCTGGACCATGGAACTGCCGCGGACGTATCCTTTGGTGGAACCGCGCTGCCATGCCAGATTGGAATTGTCGCTGAAGATACCTGCCTGCGTTTCCAATACATCTTTGACGGTCCGCACGCCGGAATTCTCCAGTACTTTGCTCGTCACCACCTGTTCGCTTGCCGTGAGATCTTTGTCGATCACCGGACGTTCGGCGATGATATTCACCGCGTCCCCTTCGATGGCGGATTGTTCCAGTGTGAAATTCTTGGTGGTGGTTCGGTCGATGATCACGGAGATGTTACTGCTGTTCACCGTTTCATATCCCAGCATGGAGACGGTCAGCGTGTATGTTCCGGGCGGGATGTTCAGGATGAAGTATTCTCCGTTGATGTCCGTGGAGGCGCCGATCTTCAAACCTTTGATCATCACATTGGCACTGACGAGCGGTTCGCCGGTGGACTTGTCCTTCACCACACCGGAGATCTTTCCGGTGTTACCGGCCGTTGCCGGTGTGACGGAGAAGGCCGTCAGGAGAATGATGAGCGCTGTGGACTTCAGGATCGTGTGCAGGATGCATTTCATGCCGGTGTCCCCGTTGAAGGTTGCGAACAGTGTCATGGTTTGGTGATCCGGGTGATATTGGTGAGCGTGGTGAGACGCGTCACCGAACTTCGGACGTTCAGCTTCGGTTCCAGCAGGATCTTCCGCCGTTCATCGTCCGGACTGCGCATGCGCCGGTAGAGCATCGCGACCGCCATCTCGGTCATCTTCTGGATCGGTTGTTCAATGGCGGTGAGCGCCGGCGAAAGGTAAGAAGTGAAGACAGGATCATCGAATGTCACCAGTGAAAGGT
>JAVBYA010000128.1 GCA_030824295.1 Bacteroidota bacterium | reverse complement strand
GCAGAGGAATAGCGGAACGGCGCGCGCGCGATGGGCGCAACGTTCGTGTACTTCCAATCCTCCAGCTTCGTGGTCGGGAATCCCTTCTCCGTGAAGACGGACAATGCGGAGCTCCGAACGTCGTTCACCCACGACGGACTCTTGGCGGCACCGTTCTTCTGGAATGCCTGGAACTGTTCGGTATAATGGTTCAATTCAATGGACATGCGTTCTCTCCCTTACGCTGACTGCAGCATTTCTTCGCGGATAAAATCGTATCCGTTCGCTTCCAGCTCCAGCGCCAGTTCTTTCCCGCCCGACTTCACGATGCGTCCATGCACCAGCACGTGCACGAAATCCGGCACGATGTAGTTCAGCAGACGCTGATAGTGGGTCACCACAATAGTGGCATTGGCGGGGGACTTCAATTTGTTCACGCCGGCAGAGACGATCTTCAATGCATCGATGTCCAGGCCGGAATCGGTCTCATCCAGAATCGCCAGTTTCGGTTCCAGCACTGCCATCTGCAGGATCTCGTTCCGTTTCTTCTCGCCGCCGGAGAACCCTTCGTTCACCGGACGGTTGATGAAGCTCGGATCCATCTCCACCACTTTCATCTTCTCCTTGAGCAGTTTCAGGAACTGGAACGAATCCAATTCTTCCTGACCGCGTGATTTGCGGATCTCGTTCAGTCCTGCTTTCAGGAAATAGCTGTTGCTGACACCGGGGATCTCCACCGGATACTGGAATGCGAGGAACACGCCGGCATGGGCGCGCACTTCCGGTTCCATATCCAGCAGGTCCTGTCCTTCAAAGATGACCTCGCCCTGCGTCACCTGATACGCCGGATGTCCGGAAAGGACCTGGGCCAGTGTGCTCTTGCCGGAACCGTTCGGTCCCATGATGGCGTGCACTTCGCCGGCGTTCACTTTCAGATTGATCCCTTTCAGGATCTCTTTTCCATTGACGCTTGCATGAAGATTCTTGATCTCGATCATAGTAGTTGTCGTTTGATTGGTTCGTCCGTTACCGGAGCAATGGGATAGTATTGAATTAAATTCGATGCTGCGCCGGGATCACCCGACACTTCCTTCCAGCGAGATGCCGAGGAGTTTCTGTGCTTCCACCGCGAATTCCATCGGCAGGTTCTTGAACACTTCCTTCGCGAACCCGTTGATGATCATGGAGATGGCATTCTCCGTATTGATGCCGCGCTGCTTGCAGTAGAAGATCTGGTCCTCGCCGATCTTGGAGGTGGACGCTTCATGCTCCACGCTGCTGGAGGAGTTCTTCACTTCGATGTACGGGAAGGTATTGGCGCTGCACTTGTTGCCGATAAGCATGGAATCGCACTGTGTATAGTTGCGCGACCCGGTCGCATTCTTGCCGATGCTCACCAGTCCGCGGTACGTGTTGTTCCCGCGTCCGGCGGAGATACCTTTGGAGACGATGGTGCTGCGGGTATTCTTGCCGATGTGCAGCATCTTCGTGCCGGTGTCGGCATCCTGACGGTTGTTCACTACTGCAACGGAATAGAACTCGCCGATGGAATTGTCCCCCTGCAGGATCACCGAAGGATACTTCCAGGTGATGGCGGAACCGGTCTCGACCTGCGTCCAGGAGATCTTGGAGTTGACGCCGGCGCATTTACCGCGCTTCGTGACGAAATTATAGATGCCGCCTTTGCCGTCCTTGTCGCCGGCGTACCAGTTCTGCACGGTGGAGTATTTCACTTCGGCATTGTCCATCGCTACGAGTTCGACCACGGCAGCATGCAGCTGGTGTTCATCGCGCATCGGTGCGGTGCATCCTTCCAGATAGCTCACATACGCACCCTCTTCAGCAACAATGAGGGTCCGCTCGAACTGTCCGGTATTGGAGGCGTTGATGCGGAAGTAGGTGGAAAGCTCCATCGGGCAGCGGACCCCTTTGGGGATGTAGCAGAAGGAGCCGTCGCTGAACACGGCGGAGTTCAATGCGGCGTAATAATTGTCAGAGTACGGCACGACCGAGCCGAGATATTTTTTGATGAGGTCCGGATGTTCCTGCACCGCTTCGGAGAAGGAGCAGAAGATGATCCCTTTCTCCTTGAGGGTCTCTTTGAATGTTGTGGCGACGGAAACGGAATCGAACACCGCATCCACGGCCACGCCGCTGAGGCGTTTCTGTTCGGTGAGCGAGATGCCGAGCTTCTCGTACGTTTCGAGCAGGATAGGATCGACCTCGTCCAGACTGTTGAGTTTCTTCGCCTGTTTCGGAGCGGAGTAATAGCTGACCGACTGGTAATCGATCTTCGCGTATTTCAGATTCGGCCAGCGGGGTTCTTCCATGGTCTGCCAGAGGCGGAATGCCTTCAGACGCCAGTCAGTGAGCCACTCGGGCTCGTTCTTCTTTTTGGAGATGAGACGTACGACATCCTCGTTCAATCCGGGCGGGATGGTGTCGGTCTCGATATCGGTCGTGAAACCGTACTTATACTCCTGGGATACTAACTCTTCAATGGATTCAGACATTGTTCTTTCTCTCTCTGTGAATGGTGCCGGACGTGCACGATGGCCGGTCCTGCCGGATGATTAAACGCCGAACGAACTGCCGCAGCCGCAGGTCTTGGCCGCCTGCGGATTGTTGAACACGAAACCGCGTCCGTTAAGTCCGTCGCTGAAATCGAGCGTGGTACCGGAGAGATAGAACATGCTCTTCTGGTCCACCAGGATCTTCACGCCGTGCTTCTCCAGGATGAGGTCCTTCTCTTTGACGACATCGTCGAACGCCAGCACATAGGAGAGTCCGGAGCATCCTCCGCCCTTCACACCGAGCCGGAGCGAATGGGTGGCGGGGATATTGTTCTTCTCTTTGATCGCGAAGACTTCCTGAGCAGCGCGTTCGGTCAGGACGATATCATCGTCCAGTGCGGTGGGTGCGTTCGCAGTGATCACTTCAGACATATTGGTTCTCCGTTGAATTGGGTGTTTGTGACAGTGGTAAGGACCATTGGTCGGTCCGCGATATGTTATGCACTCTTCTTTATTGCATAATCGGAATAGTTCAGCATCCAGGTCTGCATGTTGAGTTTCTTGAAGATGTTCCTCTTCTCAAAGTGCAGGGCAACTTCCCGGGCGACGGTCTCGGCCTCGGTCATCCCGACGCGGACCTTCTTCATCTTCAGGAATTCCATCACTGCGAAGTGAAGGTCCCGGAAGAAGACGTTGGAAAGATGAATGAGCTGAGCACGGCCGCGCCAGTAGTTCATGAATTCCACCTGGTTGCCGATGATGTACTGGGATTTTTTGAAGTTGATGTTCATACGGCTCCTATCATTGTTCGTTCGCGGATCTGCGCAACCGTTTCGGTGACGCGTGCTGCTGTATATTCGATCTCCTCATCCGTTGTGAATCGTCCGACACCGAATCTCAGTGTGGAGCGGGCGGTTCCTCCGTTCAGGCCGATCGCCTGCAGCACATGCGAGTAATCAGAATCGCCGACCTCTTCCGAAAGGCAGGCCGAACCTGCCGACACGGCCACATCGCTCATCGCGGTCATCACCTGGTCCCCGCGCACACCGCTGAATGAGATGCTGAGATTATTCGGGAGGCGCTCCGTCGGATGACCATTCACCGCCGTTCCCGGGATGCGGAGAAGACGCTCCTGCAGCATGTTCCGCCGGCGGAACAACTCGCCGTTCTCTTCCTCCATTCGTTCCATCGCTATCTGGACCGCTTTGCCGAAACCGACGATTGCCGGAACATTCAGTGTTCCGGAACGGAGTCCGTGTTCATGTCCCGCACCGTGCATCTGCACTGCGACCGAAATGCGGGGATCACGGGAGCGGACGAACAGCGCAGCAGCCCCTTTCGGACCATACATCTTATGTGATGTGAAGGAGAGCAGATCGATCCCCATCGCGTCGACATCGATCGGCAGTTTCCCTGCGGACTGAGTAGCATCCGTGTGAAACAGGACGCCGCGTTCTTTACACAATGCACCGATCTCCGCCGTCGGCTGGATGGTGCCGATCTCATTGTTCGCCGTCATGACGGAAACGAGGATCGTCCGTTCAGTGAATGCCTTCCGCACATCCTCGGCACTCACCCTGCCGTATCGGTCCACCGGCAGAATGGTGACATCGAATCCCTGCTGCTGCAGCATCCGGACCGATCCAAGGATGCATTGATGCTCGGTTGCCGCCGTGATGATGTGGTTCCCTTTGGAGCGATAGACCTCTGCAGCACCTTTGATCGCAAGATTATTGGATTCCGTCGCACTGGAGGTGAAAACGATCTCTTTGGATTGAGCACGCACCAGCGCTGCAACATGCTTCCGTGCGATCTCCACTGCTTCCTTCGCGATCCATCCGAACCGGTGCTGCACACTGGCGGCATTCCCGAAATGCTCCGTGAAGAACGGCAGCATTGCGTCCAGCACCCGCGGATCGACCGGGGTGGTGGAGTGATTGTCCATGTACACCGGCGGTCTGCTCATTGCTTAAACGATCTCGGACACTTTCATCGAATTGAACACCAGTTCCAGATTATGCTGGATCTTTCCGAGCGGATTCTTGATGGTACAATTATGAAAGATGGAACAGTTCTGCGGTTCTTCCGAAAAGCATTGTGCGATGCCGACCTGCGTCCCCTCAATGACGGCGATAACATCCATGACCGAGATCTCTTCCGCCCGCCTCGCCAGGGTGTAACCGCCCATTGCTCCCTGGTGGGAGCTGATGAGTTTCCCTTTGGTCAGCCGCTGCATCACCTTGGCAAGAACATCGGAGGGGATGGTGTACTTCTCCGATATCTCCTTGACGGTGGATATCTGGTTGTTCAGCGATGCGATGTGCCGTACCGCGATCAGACCATATTCGACTTTTTTTGAGAGCTTCAGCATGGGCAAATACGACTTGCGTAGTCCTATTTCATTCCAAAAAAATAGAAGAACTTGGGATTATTAACAATGTTGCGAAGAGCATTGTTCCATCCGGATATCTTCTTCATCCAATATAGCTCTTTTCATCAAATAATTCAATATTTCGGCATTCAAAAATAACCTGAGAAACTTGGCGCAGAAATTGCGATATTTCAAGCGTTCCGTAGACCATTGTTCTATATAATAGTGTCCTGATGTCTTGAATAAGAACCCTTATGACTACCAATCAATTTACCGAGATCCTGGGTGATATACAGCTGTCCAAAAAGGACTCCGACGGATTCAACATTATCGCCGTCGTTGGCCTGGGTGTTATGGGCCAGGGAATCGCCCAATCCATATCCACCGCCGGCATCGAAGTGATCGCCGTCGAGAAGTCCGAAAAACGTCTCCACCATCAGCTGAAATCGATGGAAGAATCGCTGGACAATGACATCCACCGCTGGACGATGACCAAGAGCGAGAAACGGGCGATCCTCTCCCGCATCAAAGGGACGACCGATATCGCCAGCGTGGCAAACATTCCCATCATTATCGAAGCAGTGGACGAGAATTTCGAGCTGAAGCGGAAACTGTTCCATGAACTGGACC
Source organism: Bacteroidota bacterium (assembly GCA_030824295.1). GTDB lineage: Bacteria > Bacteroidota > Ignavibacteria > UBA10030 > UBA8401 > UBA8401. The sequence goes on along the minus strand of JAVBYA010000128.1, from coordinate 1,039 downwards.
AGCTCTGCACCCCCGAGACCATCCTCGTTTCCAACACCTCCACACTGAATCTTTCCAAACTCGCAGCATCCACGAAACGGGCGGACAAGGTGATCGGGATGCACTTCCTGAACCCGGTGCCGAAGGTACCGCTTGTGGAACTGGTGCGGGGAATGAAAACATCCGATGAGACGTTCGTCGCGATACGGAGACTGGCACAGCGGCTCGGCAAGACGCCGATCGAAGTATTCGAGTATCCCGGATTCGTCACCACGCGCATCATCATCCCGCTGCTGAACGAAGCGATGTACATCCTGATGGAAGGGGTGGCGTCGGCGGAGAGCATCGACACAGCCATGCGGCTCGGGTACGAGTTCCGCTACGGACCGCTGGAACTGGCGGACATGATGGGACTGGATGAAGTACTGGCGTGGATGGATTCACTCTTCCATGAACTGGGCGAGGCGAAGTATCGCCCCTGTCCCCTGCTACGCCAGATGGTGCGCAAAGGGAAGCTCGGGAAAAAGATGGGTGAAGGTTTCTTCAAATACGATGACCATGGAAAGAAAATATGAATATCCTCGTTCTGAACTGCGGAAGTTCTTCCGTTAAATATCAACTGATCGACGTCGACAAGAAAGCGTTCCTTGCCAAAGGGAGCGTGGAACGCGTCGGCATGAGCGGCGCTGTGCTGACGAACCTCCGTTCGGACGGCGATGAGATCAAGATCTCCGGCGACATCCTGGACCACACCATGGCCATTGAGTACATCCTTGCGGTGCTGCTCAGCAAGAACCACGGTGTCATCACCACCAAGGATGAGATCCACGCTGTCGGGCACCGCGTGGTGCACGGCGGTGAGACCTTCAGCGGCTCGGTGATGATCGACGATGCAGTGATCAAAGGGATCCGCGACAACTTCGAGATCGCACCGCTGCACAATCCGCACAATCTGCGCGGCATCACTGCCTGTCAGACCCATCTGCCGAACATCCCGCAGGTCGGCGTGTTCGACACGGCATTCCATCACGAGATCCCGCCGCACGCCTATATCTACGGC
>JAVBYA010000248.1 GCA_030824295.1 Bacteroidota bacterium | reverse complement strand
CGTGCGGTGCACATCAGCGACGAGGGAACCGATGTATCGTCCGGTATACGGTCGATTGGTCTCTTTATCCTCTTCCTGCAGATACTTCACATACTTCTTCATCCCCGGATCCCACCACTTGTAGTTCCCTTCGTTTACACTATAGATCTTCCCCCGTTTGGGGATCTTGATGTTCTCGTGGGAGAGAAGGAACTCACCGATGCTCGGGTCGAGTGTGAATCCATGTACCCCGTCCCCGGTCGTATAGACGAGCATGGTGCTGGAACCGTACACCACATACCCGGCAGCCAGCTGCTTGTAGCCGGGCTGGATGCAGTCCTCGATGGTGCCGTCGCCGGATTGGGTGACGCGGCGGTAAATGGAGAAGATGGTGCCGATGCTGACATTCGCATCGATGTTGGAGGAACCGTCCAGCGGATCGAACAGCAACACGTACCGTCCTTTGGGATATTCCTGCGGGATCTTCAGGATATCCTCATGCTCTTCGGACCCCATCACGCAGAGGTGTCCGCCGTGGTCCATCGCTTTGAAGATGACGTCGTCCGCGAAGAGGTCCAGCTTCTTCACCTGTTCGCCGTGCACGTTCTGCGTACCGGAATGGCCGATGATGTTCACGAGCCCGGCCTTGCTCACTTCCCGCCAGATGATCTTGATCGCCAACGTCAGGTCCCGCAGCACATTGGAGAAATGTCCCGTGGCGCCGGGATGGTTCCGTTCCCCTTCAATGATGTGCCGCTCGAGTGTGACGATCTTTCCTTTGTAGGACATACAACAGACTCCGCACTGTGGTGGATGATATCGTTTGAAAGGAAAGTAGGGAAAATGGAATGAAGGAGCAAGGTGCGTACGGCGGTCACGCCTTTTCCTGTTCCTTATACTGCAGCAGGTAGAGGGTATGGTAGATCCCTTTATGGAGCAGCAGTTCCTGATGCGTCCCCATCTCGCGGATCTCCCCTTTGTGCATCACGATGATCTTATCCGCCGTTTGGATGGTGGAGAGCCGGTGCGCGATGACGATGGCCGTGCGGTTGGCGAGCAGCTTCTGAATGGCGGACTGGATGAGCAGTTCGGTCTCGGTATCCACGCTGGAGGTCGCTTCGTCCAGCACCAGGATGGCCGGATGGAACGCCAGCGCGCGGGCGAAGGAAAGGAGCTGTTTCTGTCCGACGGAAAGGGTCGCTCCCCGCTCCTTCACTTCCTCGTCATACTTACCCGGCAGCGTTTCGATGAACCGGTCCACCCCCACCGTGCGTGCGGCGGACTGGATGCGGTCGAAGGATATCTCCTCCTTGCCCAGATTGATATTCCCCTTCACCGTACCGGAGAAGAGGAAGACATCCTGCAGCACGACGGCGATATGACTGCGGAGTTCTGCCAATGCGATGGTGCGGTTATTCACATCGTCAATGAGGATCTCCCCTTTCTGGATCTCATAGAACCGGGAGAGGAGGTTGATGATGGTGGTCTTGCCGGCACCGGTATGGCCGACGAACGCCGCCGTTTCGCCCGGCTGAATGGTGAACGAGACATCCTTCAGGACCCAATCCTCATCATTGTACGCGAACCAGACGTTGCGGAACTCGATCTTCCCTTTCACAGCGGTGAACGGCACCGGTGCGGCGGGATCGTCGATGAATGACTTGTCGTCCAGCAATTTGAAAATGCGCTCGGACGAGGCCATGGCGGTCTGCATGATATTGTACTTCTCCGACAGATCCCGGATGGGACGCCAGAACATCTCGTTGAACTGCAGGAATGCCATCACGGTGCCGATGGTGACCGTTCCGTCCAGCACATTCCCTCCCGCGTACCAGATGATGAGACCTACGGCGACCGCGCCGATCAGGTCAACCGCCGGATAGAAGACCGCATAATAGAAGATCGACTTGATGTTCGCCTCACGGTGGCCGGCGTTGTGCTTCTCGAACTCGCTGAACGCCTTCGCCTCACGGTTGAAGATCTGGTCCACCAGCATACCGGTGATATGCTCCTGCATGAAGGTGTTGATGCGGGCGATGTAGAGCCGCACTTCCCGGTATGCCTCGCGCGCCTTCCGGCGGAAGAGGAAGGTGCCGTAGATGAGGAACGGCAGGACGCTCAGGGAGAGGAGCGTCAGTTCCACATTCATGGCGAACATGAACCAGACGATGCCGATGATCATGAACACGTCACTGAACACCATAACGATGCCGGAGGAGAACATCTCGTTCAATACCTCGACGTCGTTCGTTACGCGGGTGATGAGGCGTCCGATGGGGTTCTTATCATAGAATTTCAGGGAGAGCTTCTGCAGGTGACGGAAGAGTTCCATCCGCAGATCGAAGATGGTCTGCTGACCGATCTTCTGGGTGATGTAGGCGTTGTAATACTGGACCACGCCGCGCAGGACGAGCAGCAGCAGGAAAAGGATGGTCGTCACGAGGAGTCCGTGACTGTCCTTGTTGGCGATATGCACATCAACCGCGATCTTGGTGAAGTACGGGCGGACCGCTTCCAGGCCGGAGACGGCAACGGAAAGCAGGATGGCAAGCAGTACCTGCCATTTGTACGGGCGCAGATACACCACCAGCCGTTTCATCAGCTGTGCGTCGTATGCTTTTCCGAGGATGTCGTCGTCCTGTATGGACATAAAATAATACAGTTAAAAGTAAAAAGTTAATAGTATGAAACGATCAATTGGATCTGCGTTTTGCTGTACGGATGCTTGCGCCAAGGATATCGTCGTCTTGAAGAGCCATGGGGTGTTCTAAAAACTCTTGAAAGTAAAAAGTGGAAAGTTAAAAGTTAAAATTCAGAAAACTATACCAATTGAAGGATCAGTGATTTTTTCGTTTTGCTGATATGATGCTGGATGCCAGGATATTGGCGAGTTGTTCTGACTCATCAATTACGGGTCGGACCAGCGGTCCTCCACCTTTGATACTTTGAATATTCGGTGACATTTTGGATAAGTGAAGATAGTCATGCTGAGCGAATCCTGCATTGCTTCTTGATGATGAGTCGAAGCATGACTTCCTGTTGTTATCATCCTTCGACTCGCCGTCAAGCCAACGCCTGTCTCGCTCAGGATGACTGCTTTTTCAGAATATTTCGCTTCTGATTTCAGACTGCACGCTGAGTGGTTACAAAGGATGTATTAAGGAAATGACCACTCGCGATAAAGTATGGCTTTTCACTTCAAATATAATTTTTACAAATTCTCAAGTTCCTTTTCGAGCAACTGCTTTTGATACAGCCCCGCGTATATCCCTTTCATCGCGACGAGTTGTTCGTGCGTCCCTTGTTCGGCGATCTTTCCTTCGTGCAGGACGATGATACGGTCGGCATCCTTCACGGTGGAGATACGGTGCGCGATGATGATACTGGTCCTCCCTTTCATCAGGGAGCGGAGACGCTGCAGGATCGATTCTTCCGTGTAGGTGTCGACAGCGGAGAGGGCATCGTCCAGAATGAGGATCTTGGGACGGCGGAGGATGGCGCGTGCGATGCTCGTCCGCTGCTTTTGTCCGCCGGAGAGGGTGATGCCCCGTTCGCCGAGCATGGTCTCGAAGCGCTGCGGGAAATCGGCAACATCCTTGGCGATCTGCGATACTTCGGCCGCGTCGTGGATCCGCTCGCGCTCCGCTTCGTCGTCGCCATAGCGGATGTTCTCTGCGATGCTGTCCGAGAAGAGGAAGGTCTCCTGCGGCACATAGCCGATATGTTTGCGCAGCGTGGCGATCGGGATCGTTCGGATATCCTTACCGTCGATGAGCACCGATCCTTCGCTGACATCATACAGCCGCGGGATGAGATTGACGAGCGAACTCTTGCCGGCTCCGGTGAATCCGACGATGGCGAGCGTGGATCCCTGCGGGATGGTCAGATCGATCTGCTGCAGGGTCGGCGTCGCTGCGGTCTCATGTTTGAAAGAGACATTGCGGAACTCGATGCTTCCTTCGATATCTGTTACGTTATGGTCGGTCCGTTCCGAATCGCCGATGGAGGGAACCGTATCGAAGATCTTGGCAAGGCGCTTCATGGATGCCGCTCCCTGCTGCCACATGTTCGTCACCCAGCCGAAGGCGATCATCGGCCAGATGAGGAGCGACAAGTAGGTCATGAACGCGGTGAGCGTACCGATGGTCATCTCGCCGTTGATCACTTTCAGTCCGCCCATGTAGATGGTGATGATGATGGAGAGTCCGACCAGGATGAACATGAGCGGCCACATGATGGACTGCGCTTTGGCCAGGACGAGGTTCTTCTTGAAGTACTCCCAGCTGGCGGTGCGGAACTGTTCCACTTCGTATTCCTCCCGCACGTACGCCTTCACCACGCGTGCACCTGAAAGGTTCTCCTGTGCTTTCGTCGTGAGGACGGAATACTGTTCCTGGCGTTCGTTGAACTTTTCGTGGATCACCTTCCCCAGATAATAGACGGCGTATGACACGAACGGCATCGGGATGAGTGCCAGGAGTGTCAGCTGCCAGTCCTTGACGAACATCAGGGCCAGGGACATGGTGAGCGTCATGAGCGTATCGGCCGGATACATGATACCGGGACCGACCACGTTGCGGACAGCACTGATGTCGTTGGTGGCATGCGCCATCAGATCGCCGGTCGGTGTGTTCTGGAAGTACGAGAGCGGGAGGCGCTGGATATGCGAAAGGAAATCGTTCCGCAGATCGTATTCGATCTTGCGCGAGACAACGATGATGGTCTGGCGGGTGAAGAAGAGCATCACGCCGGCCACGATGTAGAAGCCGACAATGAGCAGCGCGTAATACAGCAGGTCGGTATGTGCCAGCGACCGCGACTCGAGTCCCCGCTTCAGTTCATCCACCGCTTCGCCGATGTACCACGGCGTCGCGACCGAGAAGAGATTGCTGATGATGACCGTCAGCAATCCCCAGTAGAGGGTCGTTTTGTATTTGGCAAGATACGGCAGCAGCCGGGTGAGGGATCTCATTCAATGACCGCGAATCGTGTGTAGGGCTGAAGCACCTTCGGCACATTCACTTTGCCGTCCGGCGTCTGATTGTTCTCGATGATGGCGGCAACGATGCGCGGCAGGGCGAGTCCCGATCCGTTCAGCGTATGGACGAATTCCTGCTTGCCGGTCTCTTTGGATTTGAATTTGATGTTCATGCGGCGCGCCTGGAACGTCTCGAAATTGCTGCAGCTGGAGACCTCCAGCCATTTTTGCTGACCGGCTGCCCACACTTCCAGATCGTATTTCTTGGTCTGCGTGAAACCCATATCCCCGGTGCACATCAGCAGCACGCGGTACGGAAGTCCGAGTAACTGCAGTAAATTCTCTGCATCGGCCCGAAGCGATTCCAGTTCATCGTACGATGTGGAGGGATGGACAAATTTCACCAGCTCCACCTTGTCGAACTGATGCAAACGGTTCAAACCGCGCACATCCTTGCCGTATGAACCGGCCTCCCGGCGGAAGCACGGCGTGTAACCGGCATAGCGGATGGGGAGTTCCTTCTCTTCGAAGGTCTCCTTGCGGTGGAAGTTGGTCACCGGTACTTCGGCCGTCGGGATCATGTAAAGTTCATCCTTGGTCGCCACGTACATCATATCCTCTTTGTCCGGGATCTGTCCGGTGCCGCGCGCACTGTCCTTGTTCACCACGATCGGCGCCTGCAGTTCCGTGTATCCCCGCTCTCCCGCCTGGTCCAGGAAGAAATTGATGAGCGCGCGCTGCAGGATGGCCGCCTTCCCTACGTAGAACGGGAATCCTGCGCCGGCCACTTTGGACCCGCGGTCGAAATCGATGATGCCGAGTGCGGAGGTGATGTCCCAATGCGGTTTGAGTCCTGCGGCGGACGGTTTCTCTCCCCATTCGAAGATGGACTGGTTATCGTCCGGCGTTGCGCCGACCGGTACGGACGGATGCGGCACGTTCGGTACGGTGAGCATCAGCTCGTCCAGTTTCTCTTCGACCGATTTCAATTCCTCGTCGAGCTGCTGGATGCGGGTCTTGACGGTATTCATCTCTTCGATGACGGCATCGGCGTTCTCGCCCGCCTTCTTCATCTGACCTACCTTCGCGGAGACCTCGTTCCGTTTTGCTTTCAGCCCTTCCCCCTCACCGATCAGGGTGCGGCGCTGATTGTCCAATGCCAGGATGGCGTCGATGTTGTCGTCTGCCCGTTTCTGTTGGATGCCCTTGCGGACGGCCTCGGTGTTCTCGCGGATGAATTTCAGGTCTAACATGGTCGTTCCTTATTGTGTCACTTCGATGGTGGAGAGAATTCCGACCGCTTTCAGCGCCGGATACTGTACTTTCTTTGATGAGATCACATTCATCTTCCCGCTCTTCGGCAGATAGACCTGTTGGTCCATCCCCACGGTCGCATCGGCAGATGCATTCGCACAGGCGAACAGTTCGTTCATCTTTGCAGAAGCTTTCCCTTTGGACGATTCGCCGAAATCCCCGGCGACGACGATCGGATATTCCGCCATCGACTTTTGAATGGCGAGGATCTCATAGACCTGCTTCACCCGCTCGCTCAGATCGTCCCCGTCCAGATCGGTGGAAGC
>JAVBYA010000360.1 GCA_030824295.1 Bacteroidota bacterium | reverse complement strand
CCGTGATCACCACCTCTCCGGCGATCACTGCGGTCGCCTCCAACGAGACATCCACTTTCGATGTCAGATCGACCTGCACACGCACCCGTTCGATCTTCTTCGGGGCATACCCAACGACACTCACCTTCAGCGTGTACATGCCGGGAGGAAGATTGATGATATAGAATTCCCCGTCCATGTCGGTCGTTCCGCCGGTCGTCGTCCCTTCGATGATCACATTGGCACCGGGAAGCGGTTCTTTGGTCGCGGCATCGATCACCTTGCCGGAGATCTTCCCTGTGGTACCGGCAATAGCGGAGATGGAACAGAGTGTGAGAGCGAGAAGAATGCCGAAGAACCGGCTGCGGACCTTCACTGACCGCGTGCTCCTGGATTTTTTTCCCATGATGGTCTTTTCAGTGTATACATTCACCATGAAGTGAGCGGTCCGCCATGTCGCTGCCGGTACCCGGTAACGGACCGTGGAACGCTACCTCAAGGACAAAAAAAAAGGGCAGGAATGGTTCTCCTGCCCTTGTTCATCACTCATTATTTAAGCAGCAGCATCTTCTTGGTATGAGAGAATGAGCCGGCTTCGATCTTGTAGATATACACACCGCTGGAAAGCTTCTGTGCATTGAACTGCGTCGTATAGCTTCCTGCACTCTGTTGCTGATCCACCAGTGTTGCCACCAACTGTCCGATCACATTGAACACCTTCACCGAGACATGTCCGTTCTCTTTCAGATCGTACTTGATCGTCGTGGAAGGATTGAACGGATTCGGATAGCTGTCATAGAGTTTATACTCTAAAGGGATGACGGAATTATCCGTTACACTCGTCGGTCCGTCGATCACTTCCATCATTCCCCACGAATCCGGACGGAGCCATACCTGGTCGTTGTTGACGCCGCCGGATTCATCGGATGAGCTTCCCGATGTGCCCCATTGTGCGATCATCGATCGTGCTGCGTCGCCTTTGGTCGGATCGTAGTCGTTATTGTCGATCTTGAGAGGCATCATCATACCGTTGACAAGCGTGAATTTCTTCCCTTCCGCGAGCGAATCCAGAGCGATACGCGCTTCAATGATATAGCCGTCACCGGTCAGTTTCTGGAACACGGTCGCTTCCGCACCGGGTATGGTCGTTGCCGCTCCGCCGTCCAACGCGACATTTCCGGTCGCAAGGAAACCGATTCTCCAGTCACCAAGCGCATGCTGTACGCCTTTCGGATGGTATGCAACGAGCGGACGTGAATCATACAATCCCATATAGAATTCGAACGCATCACCCTGCCATGCCTGCATATCCGCTGCATTGCGCAGATCATCATCCGTCACGTCGCCGGAGATATAGAGATATTTCTTGTCGATCACCAGCGTCACTTTGAAGTTGATGTCCGCGGACGTCGGAGTCCACAGTTTCGTCTGGCTCGAATCACCGCTCACGCCTTCCGGAACGAGCTGGTTTGCTTTGTACGGAACGAATTCATCATCCAGTCCGTCGAGCGAGAACTTCGTCGCGAAATCGCTCACGTATTTGATCTTTGCCGTCTTGCTGGTCTTCACGGAAAGAGGACCGGCGGTACCTTCGACGCTCAGCGCTGTTTCGTTGATGCCGTCGGTCGCCGTGATGGCATAATAGTACGTCTTCGTATCACCGTTCGTAGTGAACGGACGATGTGCCCATTGCTGCTCGCCGTGCGGAACGCCGCTGGCGATCTTCACAACGCCGGTCGCTTTCAGGTCGGTGATGGGGCTGTTGCTCATATAGATGTTATAATTCTCTGTTCCGAGCTTATTGTCGACCCAGCTCAATTTGTTCCAATAATACTTCTGGAACACGGTCTTCGCCGATGTATCGGCTTTCACTGCCAGTTTCGGGGTGCTCAATACTGCCGTCGGTTCAGGAACGCCGACCAGTGTAAGATTATCGAAGTAGACGGAACCTGTCCACGGTGTCGTGACAATGCCGGCAGGATAATAGATCTGGACGCCCATATTGACATTCTTTGTCGTGTCAAAACGTCCGTTCTTCACCATGGTATCCAACGGGAATGTCAGGACGTTCCACTTTCCCCGGAGAACTCCGTTGGCAGAATCATTCAAGGGCTTTTTCACTTCGGTCCATGCTGCCACGGCATTACCGTTCAGATAGAAACCGACTTCCGCACCCTTCGGCATATCCGAAGGAACGAACAATTCCAGCGTTACGGATTTTGCATATGTCTTTGCTTCGGTCTGGTAGATGCTCACTCCGCCTTTGGTGAATGCTGCTTTGTTCTCACCGGCAACGAGCGACAGATTCGCTTTCAGCACTCTGTTGCTTGCGCTGTTCGGATCGACAACGTTGCTCAATCCTGTTCCTGCCGGAGCCCATCCTTCAGCCACAAAACCATAGTTGCCGCCTGCTGCTGCCTGGAAATCCGAGATGACCCACTGAACACCGGTCTTCGTATTGATGAATGTTACATTGTCAAAGTAGATCGTTCCGCCGGCCCACGGTTGTGTGGACCAGTTCGCAATTTCAACTCCCATCTTTCCGAGTTTATTCGCTTTGGAATCGAATGTTCCGCCGGACGACGCTGTTGATTTCGCCAATTCAAAATAGAGCGGGAACCAATCGTTCTTCTTCATATTCTTTACATAGTAAACGGGATACACATTGTCCACCCATGCCCAGTTCTTATCGTCCTGTCCCCAGATCTTAAAGGAAAGAGAATCGGGAGCATTTGAAGGGACCCATACCCAGAAGATCATCGCATCGGCTGTCTTTGCATCAACGTTGTCTACCTGCAGGACTCCTTTGTCCGTACCTTTGTGTGCTGCCGCGAGCACGCCGGTCGATTTACCCGAGGGATCGGTAACCTTGGTGACCGATGAGAAACCTGTGCCCCATCCGTTGTCGGAGAATCCATTCGTTCCGGTCTCGAAATCTGCAAACACGACCGGCTTCACACCAACCAATGAGACGTCATCGACGTACACTGTTCCAACCCAGTTGCGATCGGCATCCTTCTCGTCCCAGATCGCGAACTCAAGACCGCCTTTGCCGATCTTATTGTTCTTCGCATCGAATTTGAATTTTGCAGTATCAATTCTGTATGCTTCCATATAGAACGAGATCGGGACCCATTTCCCTTTGGCGATGTTCTTTGCCATGTACGCCTGCTCCGTCCATGCCCAGTTCTTATCATCCTGCCCCCACAATTTGATCACCAATGAATCCGGTGTATTGGCGGGAAGCCAGATGTGATATGTCAGGAAGTGCGCACCGTTGGCAACGATGTTGTCCTTCTGGATATCCCCTTTACCGTCCTTGGTGCCGTCGAACGCCAGTGCCAACACTCCGTTGGCTGGATCGTTCGGATCGGTCACTTTGGAAACAGAGGTGAATCCTTTCCCCCATCCATTGTCTGAAAATCCGCCCGCATCGGTCTTAAAATCCACGATGACCTGCGCCAGCGCGAGACTGGACAATGTCAATACGCTCACCAGCAGCAGTATGATCTTTTTCATAGGTATCCTTTTAGATATGTGTGAATATGTGGTTGATTGGTTGACTCATTCTCTGCCACAACCAACACAACCTTAGTGCCAAAATAAATCGACCCAAAATGCCCTAAAAACAATGAATTAGGGCATTTTGGTGGGGTAGTCATAAGGGAATCTTATAAATTTGATAAAAATATATAAATATGATAAACATTCCCTTAGCGCTATTTTTTCCCCTTCCAAGCACTCTGGATCTGAACGTCTTATTTCCATTGATCCGTTCGGAAGGACGATGCGGGGAATCCTTCCGTATTGAATAACACGGCCGATGATGTATCGGAAAATGCATACCGAACAGCCGCCGGCTTGGCAACATCCGGATGCGAAACAACAACGGTCGCCCCTTTCACCACTGCTGATGCCGGGACGAATTTCCGGTCGTCACCGGCGATCATGAATTCTGCATCATCCTTCAGTATCAATCCGCGGCCGATGTTCTTGAAGGAGAGGATGACCTTTCCCTGCTCGATCTTCATGGAGGAATATTCCGGTCCGGATGCAACGATCCTTTTCCCGTATTGTTTGGACAATGCCAGAAGGGCCAGGCGCTGTCCCACCTCTTCTTTCCATGCGGGATGGATATTGTTGTTGTCGCCGATATCGAGCGTTACCGCCATCCCGGTCTTCGGCAGTGTGAGTGTTCTCCATTGTGCTTCGCGCAATAGTTCGGATCGACTCCCGGCGGAATATCTCCATGGAGCGATCTGCGCGAACAGGAACGGGAAGGTACCGGATTTGAATTCTTTCCTCCATTGCCGGATCATCATCGGAAAGAGTGCTTGATACTCCTCGGCTCGTCCGACATTCGCTTCCCCCTGATACCAGATCACACCGCCGATGGTGTACGGAACGAGCGGCGAGATCATACCGTTGAACAATGTCGATGCGGTATATGGTGAAGGATCCACCTTGAGCTGTGGACGGGTATAGTATTCTTCGTTCACGGGACCATACACCGTGAACGTGTTGTTCCGGAAATCCGCTACGGGAAGATACTTCCAAGCTCCTGAAAGTGAGACGGAAGAATCGGTCCCGTTCAGCCGGATCTTCATCTGTTCTTTATTCCCGAAGATCCCTCCGCCTCCCTGCGTGTCCGTCACACGGACGGCGATCATCACCCGCGGTTCTTTGACGGCTCCGTCCGGAATATTGTACACTCTGTCCGTCTTCCAGAATCCTTCCCCTTCATATCCTCCCGCTTTCACTCCGTTCACGAAAGTGACATCGATATCGTCGATCGGGCCGAGTTCCAGAGTGAGTTTCCTGCCCATCCATGCACGAGGTAACTCCACGGAACGACGGAACCAAATAACCCCGTCGAAATTGCCGACCTCTGTCTGTTCCCAACCGATCGGAAGGTTCATTTCTTTCCAGCGGGAATCGTTGTAGCCCGGTTCGGAACATTGTGTATCCCGGAAATCCATCCCGGCAAAACGCATTGCGCCGATATTCTTCGTCATATCGACCATCGGATATTTTCCCAGCCATGCCGTCAGTCGGGCCATCTCTGTTTTGCTTTGCAGGAGATCTTCGACAACGGTCTGATATTTCGGGATCGTTGAAAGCGTCGTCCCGTTGATCCACGCTTCCACCGGTGTACCGCCCCAGCTTGCGTGAATGATGCCGACCGGGACCTTCAACGAATCACGGAGCTTCTTCGCGAAGAAGAAAGCCGTTGCACTGAATGAACGCGCGGATTGCGGATCGGACTGACTCCATAGTCCTTTCAGATGCTTCTGCGGAACAACGCCGACCGTTCTCGGAACGGTGAAGAAACGCAACAATGAATCATTCGCATTATCTATGGCGTGACGTGAACCCTTGATCGTATCAGCCGGCGGCCAACCTTCCAGCGGCATCTCCATGTTGGACTGTCCCGATGCCAGCCATACTTCACCGAGCATCACATTCCTGATGACATGCACCGTATCATATTCTGCAACGGTGATCTCATACGGTCCTCCTGCTTTCGGCGTCCGAATGACGACATTCCATTCCCCCTGAGCATTCACTTTAGCCGTGACCGGCGTTCCGAAGGTCGGTTTCACGGTGACCGTTGCTCCGGCAACGCCATTTCCCCAGACGGAGACGCTCGCACGCTGCTGCAGCACCATATTGTCCGTAAAGAGCGGCGGGATGCTGAATGCGCCCCGCTTATGACGGACCTCGATCCGTCCGATCTGGATGTTCTCATTCAGATCGATCTTGATATATCGCACCTTTTCTGCAAGTTTCCCGACCGAATACCGGATCGGAAGGAACATATTGTAATCATTCTTGAAATTCGGAAATTTCTTCTTTGTCACAACGGCCGGTGTGAATACTTCGGCGGATTGTCCGACAGAGATCTTCAGTTCCCTGCCTGAAGGGTTTACCGCAAATGCATCGATCGTGAAGCCGTCGATGATATTCGGGATGCGATAGACAATGTAGTCTCCCTTCTTCCCGGTGAGACGATTCCGATCCTCTTTTGCTCTGGAGAGATCACTGAACGTACGGTATTGAAGATCGCCCATCCTGCCGTACATGAGATCATCATTCTCCATCTCATCGGTCAACACCAGGTATTCCGTGTTCACCGGACCGACGATCTCGGACGGCACCGAGATCCCGGAAGCATTCTTTGCAGAGACACGGTAGAAATACTGCTTGCCGACCTCGGCTGTTCCGTCGCTGAACAGAGGACGGTATGCAATGGCGGCATCCGATGCGTCGGCAGCGATCACCTTCCATGCTCCTCCATCCGCTTCCCTCCGCTCGATGACATAGGACGTTGCACCGGTCGAACCCTGCCAGGAGATCTTGAACGGTGTTTCGATCGGCAGGAGTGTGGGTCGTGTCGGGACCGGAATCGGCTCCGGCTGCTTTCCGGCGATCTCGAATCCTTTCTCATAGAACAGTTTCATCACCGATTGTTCTTCCCAATTCTGTCCTTCAACAAAACCCGGCCAGCGATATGCATTTGTGTGGTAGTAGAATCCGCCGTTGCGATTCCTGAACCGCAGACTCCACACCATCGCACCGGAAATACCGCGT
>JAVBYA010000241.1 GCA_030824295.1 Bacteroidota bacterium | reverse complement strand
CGAAACGTCGGAGAGGATCCACAGCGGAGAATTGATGAGCTGTCCGTCGTTGTTGTTCGCCGTAAGGTCCCCGGCAATGGAACCGCTCCCCTCATCCAGCCGCCAATACCCGATCAGACCCGATTCATTCCCGGAAAGCAATGTGTCCTTGTGCGCTGCGATCTCGGCGCCGCTCCGCATCACATTCCAGATCCGTATCTCATCGAGCGCACCGTAAAAGAATCCGCCGTTCGCTAAATTGTTGTTGGACGCTTCCGCTCCGAAGATCAATCCGTTGGCCGTTGAGTATTGGATGGGAAAGGTGCCGCCGGCATCGTCCGTTGCGGAGTGTACACCGTCTATGTACATCCGTGTGTACCGGCCGTCCGAAGTCGCTGCGACATGATGCCACTGTTTCAGGATGCCGTTGCCGTTCACACTCACCGTGCGATACACACCGCTCAGCCTCACATCGAAACGGAGCGTGCCGCCGGCACCGTAGAGGGCATATCCTCCCAGTTCCGTTTTACTGATGATGGAGGGAGAACCGGAAAGCGTATCGGCCTTAATCCATGCCTCCACCGTGACCGCTGATGCCGGGGCCAGCACTTCCGCATGCGGCACAACGATGTAGCGGGAAGAGGAGGCCGTGAAGTGAACGGCATGTCCGGATTGAGGGAAGAGTCCGGAGGGGAGTGCCGCGAGGCACAACAGCAGCAGTACGGGATGTCTCACACAGTTTCCTTTCGGTACGGTCCAGATGGAGAGTTCGCGATCGGACCAAGATAAAGGAAACGTGCTGGCGGGTGACCTAGATGAAGATATGGATTGATGATGCTGTGAGATGCATCAACTACGAAGGTTCGCGGCCGGCAAGGAACGACCGTCCGCTGATCTTCGCCACTGCTTCGCCGCGGGAGCGGACGTGGAGTTTCTTGTAGATGTTCTGCAGATGGAACCGCACTGTCGGCAGCGAGATGAAGAGACGGTCCGCGATGCTTTGATAGGAGTGCCCCTGCACGAGTTCATTGAGCACTTCCTTCTCCCGGTCGGACAGCAGTGTATCGACCTCCGGAGCCGGCGCCTGCTCGTTCTTGAAGTACGTCAGCACCTTGCGGGCGATCTCTCCGGTGAACGGAACGCCGCCGTGATGGGCTTCGGTGATGGCGTGCAGCACCTGGTCCGGTGTGGTCTTCTTCAGGATGTAGCCGACCGCACCGGCGCGGAGCGACTGGAAGATCTTCTCGTCGTCGCTGTACACCGTCTGCATGACGATCTGCAGTTCCGGATATACTTTTTTCAGGTTCCGCACACAATCGATGCCCGATTCCCCCTGCAGGCCGATATCCATCAGCACCACATCGGCCGGATGCTCGTCCAGTCCGCGCACGGCGTCCTGGTATCCATAATACACACCCACACAGAGAAACCCCTTGCGGTGGTCCAGGATCCAGGCGATCCCTTCGGCAAGCGGGCGGTCATCATCCACGATCGCAACGCGGATGAGTGCAGCGGATGATTTGGCAGCGTTCTTTTTCATAGGACAATCACTGGAATTCCGGTCATTTGTTCAACCGTACATTCATATGGTTTAAAGAGGAATGGTCATGGTCACGGTTGTGCCTGTTCCGGCGGACGATGTGACGGTGACCGAACCGCGGCACATCTCCGCCCGCTTCCGCATATTATAGATGCCGTTCACACGCCCGACGCTCCGTTCATCGAATCCTTTGCCGTTATCGGTCACCGAGACGGACAAAGCATCGGACATGACAGCAAGGGAGATATCGATGCTGTCGGCCTCAGAATGTTTCAGCACATTCGTCAGCGCTTCCTTCACCACCAGCAGCACGGCACGGGAGCGCTGTGGGTCGATGTGGAACCGCTGGAACTCGCCGGATATGTCGAACCGGAGCGTCAGGTGATGATGTTCCGCGAATTCCGTACAGTATGTCTGCACGCGCTGCAGCAGCCGGCGCGGATCGTCGTTGCGCGGATCCACGGACCAGACGACATCCGACATCTTCTCCAGCAGTTCGCGCGAAAGGTCCGCAATGGTCTGCGCACTCTGCTGCGGCAAGCCGCGCTTTGCCGTGCGGGGAGATGCGCTCCTCTTCCGGACCGCGGTACCGGACATGACCAGGATATCCGCAAGGTTCGCAATGCGCGCCAGCACGGAGCCGATATCGTCATGCAGGTCCGCGGCGATGGAAAGACGCACCCGTTCCAATGCCAGCCGCTGCCGGATGCGGAAGTTGTATGCACCGGCAACACCGGAAAGCACCAGAAGCAGCAGCAGCGGTGTGAACCACCAGCGGTCCCACAGAGGCGGTACAACCATGAAGGAACGGGTGACCGTCTCGGTCAGTACCGTCCCATTGTCCAGGACACCCCGAACATGGAACGTGAAGCGCCCTGCACCGAGCTGTGCGAAGGTCATGGAGCGCTCACTCGTCAGCGGCTGCCAGTCCGTATGGAGTCCGTCCAGCCGGTATTGATACTTCACATCGGCATTCCCGCGGAAGGTGACGCACGTGAACGAGAATGAGCAGCTGATGAGCTCCGTCCGGAGGATCTCCGGTTCTTCATCTCCCTGCGGAATGCCGTTCACCAGGAACGAAGTAAGATAGAGCGGCGGCGTGATCTTCGGTATCGTGAGCGCCTGCGGATCGTTCACCACCACCTCATAGCGCGTCATGCCCCACACCGAGGCACTGCTGAAACGGCCTATCGTATAGACAGGACTGCCGGTCAGTTCCGTGCTCCGGATGAACCGCGGTGCGGCGATGTCCGGCACACACTCCATACCGGATTGCGTTCCGATCCACAATGCATTCCCGTCCACGAACAGACTCAGGATCTGCTGACTGTGCAATCCATCGGCATACCCGTACTTCCGGACCGTGCCATCCGGCCGGCGGCGCAGCAGTCCGTCGTACCGCGTTCCGATCCACATACTTCCCTCCTGCGTGACCGCCAGGCTCCGGATGCCGGCATTCGAGATGGAATCACCGAACCGGTACACGCGGTGTACCTGCATCCTCCCCTGTTCCTCTGCGAATTCAAGCAACACCGGCGAGCCATTCCCTCCTGCCAGTACACGGCCGTCCGGTGTTTCAGCAAAGGCGGCAATGTTCAGATCCTCTGTGCCGGGAAACCGGTCCAGCAGACGCGGCGATGATCCCGGGTGACGGGTATCGACGATCATCACGCCGCCACTGTCGGTAGAACACCAGAGCCGCTGGCGCGAATCAAGGAAGAGAATGGTCGTATAGACACCGGGGAAGAGATTGGATCTCCTCCAATGCCGGACAGGTTCGAGAGCCGTGACCCTTCCGTTGCTCAGCTTCATGCGGTAGACGGAGAGACCTTCACCGTACGTGGTGCACCAGAGCAGACCGTTGGAGGAGACCTGGACGGCAATCGGTAGAAGGTCCTGCCGGAACGTGAATCTGCGCTGCTGCAGAGCGCCCGGGGTATCGCCGGAAATATTATAGAGTCCGCTCAGTGTCGGCATCCAAAGACCGGAACGGCTCTCCGCCGTGCCGCGGGATGTACTTCCGTTGAACCGCAGCAAAAAATTCTCATGATCATGCAGCCGGACCAGTCCCTTGCCCGGTGTTCCGAACCAGAGATTGTTCTCACGGTCCCCTTTCAGACAGGAGACATCGTTCACCGGTACACCGTTCCCGCGGTCGTAGTCGCCCAGGACGATCAGCTTCCCGCGGCGGAGGCCGGCTCGCACGACCCGTTTCGTACCGCCGATCCACAGGTCGCCGTTCGTATCCAGTATCGTATTGCCGTATTCTCCCTCCCGGAATTCCAGTCGCTGCACGATCGAATCCTTCCTGAACAGCAGCAATGCATTCCGGGTGGTCATCACGGTATGCTCTCCGTCCGGCATCGGAACGATCTGATCGTTCGTCCCTTCGATATTCGTCCGCAGTACCACCCGCACTCGATCTGTGCGGAGATCGACCGAAAGCAATGCGGTGGGAGAAGTGATCCATGCCGTACCTGATGATGCAGGAGAGATCTGGATCAATGCCCTGGCACTGAGCGAAGGAACGGCGATCCGCTGCGGAACGCCGTTCCGGACACGGTAGAGTCCGTTATCTGTTGCACACCAGAGCGTCCCCGTTTCATCCTCATACAGGTCGTTCACCCTGTTCGATGATTCAATGGAATCCAGCAGCAGCGGTGCACTGAAGTTCCCGTCGTACCGTACGATGCCGCTTCCGTTGGTGGCGATGAGCATGGTTCCGGGGGAGGACGGCAGTTCAAGAAAGCGGTTCACATATCCCCAGACCGATCCCTCCGGAGGGTGGACATTCATGAAATGGTGCCCGTCGTAGATGCTGAATCCTTCATCCGTTCCGATCCACAGATACCCGCGCGAATCCTGCTCCAGCGTTGTGACATAATTGGAGATCAGTCCGTCGTGTACGGTGAAGGTACGGAAGGCGTACTCCTGCGCTGCGGCCGGCAGGACGGTGAGGAAGAGAAGCAGACAAAGAGTGCGATGGAGTCGGAGAATGTTCATGCGGTGCGCAAAGTATGACCCTTTTCACCGAAAATCAACTGGATGAATCAATGGTTGTGAGCAGGGACAGTCTGATGAACAAAATGGCGAATGGTGCGCGGCTGCGGAATGCTTGCGAAGGAAAGTGAAATCCAGTATACTGTTCCTTCTCCTCTTTCTCTATTATTGCGGGATTGGAACATGCTGTTCATCGATTACGTGCTGTTGGTGGCACTTTCCGCCATCTGGGGCTCCTCATTCATCTTCATGCGCATCCTTGCGCCGGAACTCGGACCGGTCGTCACCGCCGACATGCGGATGCTCATCGCCGGTGCATCATTGGCCCTGTTCATGAAAGCCATCCGGCAGCCGCTGGAATGGCGGAAGAACAGAAAGCATTATTTCATTATCGGACTCCTGAACTCCGGCATCCCGTTCCTTCTCTTCTCGTACGCGGCGCTCCATCTTCCCGCCTCCATCTCCGTGATCATCAATTCGCTCACGCCGCTCTTTGCTGCGGTCGGTGCGGTGATCTGGCTGCACGAACGTTTCACGCCGCGGCTGTTGTTCGGATTGCTGCTCGGTGTTGCAGGCGTGGCGGTGATACGCGGCGGCGGGACAGTTGCGCTGGACAGTATGGGTACCATCTCCATTATCATGTGCGTAGTGGCGACCATGTTCTACGGCGCGGGCGGAGTCTATTTGAAGCTCAATGCGAAGCAGATGAGTCCCATGGCGATCTCCGCCGGCAGTCAACTGACGATCGGGCTCCTCTTCCTGCCGCTCGTCTTCTTCGCTCCTCCCCCCGGCACCGTGACCCCGCAGATCGCTGTGACCATGACGGTCTTCGCCGTACTCTGCAGTGCGGTAGCATACATCATCTATTATAGACTGATGAAGATCCTCGGTCCCACCAAAGCCGCCACCGTCACCTTCCTGATCCCGGTGTTCGGATTCATCTGGGGAGCGTTGTTCCTGGACGAGTCCATCACCGCCTCCATGATCGCGGGCGGCGGCATCGTCCTCTCCTCCCTCTATTTTGTCACCGGCAGGTCGAAGAAGGCGTAACCCTGCGTTTCCAGGACGGGATGCCATCCCGTCCTACAATTGATCTTTGCGTTTAAACGCATCGACCGACTCTGGAATAATGCACCCTAAGCCCGGACTGAAGTCCGGGCCTGAAAGATTAAAATTGCCACGTTGTCCTGCACTCCCTCTTGCGCATCGACCTTGACCCTCATTTTCTATTTTGTGTTTTCGTGCCTTTGTGGTTCCTTTATTCTCTGCGTGCTTTGCGTGAGTGATCTTTGTTGTCGGAGTTCATTGACGGTGAGACCGGAATGGGCTGAAGCCCATCATCAAGAAGAATGGATGGTATCGCATGAGCCCGGACTGAAGTCCGGGCCTGAGAATTGCCAGTGACTTTTGTTGCTCCATTGTTCTTTCTGTGTCATCTGCGGCAACGCTCTCCTGCATTCTCTCTTGCGCGTCGACCTCGGCCCTTATTTTCTATTTTGTGTTTTTGTGTCTTTGTGGTTCCTTTATTCTCTGCGTGCTTTGCGGTCTCTGCGGTGATGGTTGTTTTTATTTTTCCGATGTGAACGACGACCTATCGGTAACGGAGACTGAACCTGGACTGAGAATTGCCAGTGATTTTTGTTGTTCCATTGATCTTTCTGCGTCATCTGTGGCAACGCTTTCCTGCATTCTTTCTTGCGCATCGACCTTGACCCTTATTTTCTCTTTTGTGTTTTCGTGACTTTGTGGTTCCTTTACTCTCTGCGTGCTTTGCGGTTTCTGCGGTGATGGTTGTTTTATATTGCCGGTGTGAACGACGGACAACTGGTAGTGGGGCATGAGCCCGGACTGAAGTCCGGGCCTTTGAGCTGGTGATGGCTGCCTTTTCTTATCGTAGGTCCCCATCGGACGGGATATCATCCCGTCCTACAATTTTGTGTTTTTGTGCCTTTGTGGTTCCTTTTTCTTTGCGGCTTTGCGTGCGCCCCTTTAAAACAAAAAATCCCACATAACGTGGGATTTTTCTGTTGTTGTACACCCGACAAGAGTCGAACTTGTAACCCCCAGCTTCGTAGGCTGGTGCTCTATCCAGTTGAGCTACGGGTGC
>JAVBYA010000154.1 GCA_030824295.1 Bacteroidota bacterium | reverse complement strand
AGATTGAAAGTAATAGCAAATATTGTTTCATAGATACTCCTGATTTAGTCGCCTAACATGTGATTAGATAGAGTAACTCTGCATAATATTGGCATTGCGGATATTATGAAGACTTATCGAGCGAATCTCTTTTAAGATAGAGAACGGATCCGCCTCTTTTTTCGCATAATGTACTTCATTCTGGTACAGGGAGCAATTGAACGGACAAGATAAATACCTCTAACAGCAATGATATTATAGCTGTTTTAGGAGGGGATGGTCCGGTTATTGCTTATGTTGGGAAACAATTGGTTACGGAGGCTGGAATGTCCCGGAAGGGGCGGCTGCTCCTGGTGGCGAGGGCGGCAGGGCTGGATTTTTTCTGCGTTCACAAATACTATAGACCGAATCTGGAGATTCGGTCAACATGAGGGAATGGGTAGACAGACTGGCTGGGCATGTTCGGCGTTCACGAAATCTATAGACCGAATCTGGAGATTCGGTCAACAACAAATCCCCTGAAACACCGGCACATGGTGAACTATGGCCGGTGTTCAGGGCATCACGATCGGTTTTGAGGGTGATGCTACTTTGTGACGATCATCTTCCGCGTTTCAACGAACGCACCGCTCGTCATCCGGTACAGATACACGCCGCTGGTCATGCCGGACATGTCCACATCCACCGCATGGTCACCCGCTTCGAAGGTGCGGTCCGCCAATGTGCGGATCTCGCGGCCGATGGAATCGAACAGCTTCAGGGAGACGCGCATTGCCTGCGGCACCTGGAACGCGATCGTTGTGGAAGGATTGAACGGATTCGGATAATTCTGCGCCAGCCGGTACTGCGGAACCAGCGGCTCTTCTCCGACGCTCACCGTGGTATTGGCAACGCGGACAAGCCAGAGTTTCTGCACCGTACGGAATGCGTTGCTGACCGTGACGCGGAACGTATCGACGCGCGGCGCAGGAAGAATGGCGACCGATGTGTACTGATACGTATTGGTCACCGATGCCTGAACGGTGCTGTTCCTGCTCCAGGAGTATGTGACCGGTGAATCGGACGTATCGAGCACATTCACGCTGAACTGCACTTTGCCGTTCTTCGCGATGGTGGTATCATTGACGAACGGGATCGCAGACAGGAAGACCGGCGACGTGATCGGACGCAGCACCAGCACAGCATCCTTGGAGCGGAGTGTATCGGTCGTTGTTCCGTTCGACGCGATAAGACGGACGGAATACGTGTCTGCCGCCGCATAGGTGAACGATGCATCCTTCGTCGCTGCGTCATTCACACCGTCCCCGTTCACATCCCACTGCCACTGCACGGACAACCCGGCATCGGCAACAGAAGTGTTGGTGAACTGCACGGTCAGCGGAACGCGTCCCTGCAATGTATCGGCGATCCACGACCCGCGGAGATATCCGGCCGGGACCGGTTCGTCGACGGTCTGTACTTGCCGCACCGCGACATTGGTCCTCACCACAGTGATGCCGGACGGGAAGCGGACGACCAGAGAGTCGATGATGGTCGCATCACGCAGACCGAAATGCGCTTCAAGATTCTGTCCGCAGTAACCGGACTGTCCTGCGATCATACGGTACTGCCAGACCGACGAACCGTTGATGGTCGCTTTCACCCGGATGACCGCACCGATGGCGGACTTGTTGGAGACCGTGCCATTCGCTTTCACCGTGAGCCACGCGTTGCCGTTCCCCATGTTGCGGTAGAGCGCATTGTTCTGATTGGCACCGAAACAGTTCGCGGTCGCTATATCCAGGTCGCCGTCCCGGTCATAATCGCCGAACGCCACACCGTACGACCAGCCGACATCGGTCGATACGATACCGGTATCGATGGCGGAGAAGATACCTGTCCCGTCATTGAGATAGAGTGAATTGGGCACTGCCGACGTTCCTGCAAAAGCATTGGCGACCATCAGATCCAGATCACCGTCATTGTCAAGGTCCCCGAACGCACTTCCCACCGCATACCCGGTGCGCGTTGCAGCCGTACCGGTCATGATCCTGGTAAAGGTGCTGTTGCCGTTGTTCCGGTACAGGAATGATGCGGTGTTGCCGTGATTCGTTACGAAGATGTCCATATCGCCGTCATTGTCGATATCGCCCACACTGCTGCCGAACGAATCGCCGCCGTCCGTCACCACGGCGCCGGCGGTGATGCGGACGAACACGCCATTCCCGTCGTTGCGGAAGAGCAGATTGTTCTCTCCCCCTTCGTTCGCCACGAAGAGGTCGAGGTCGTTGTCATTGTCATAGTCGAACCAATCGACACTGCGCGACGTGGCTTCGTACGATACGATCGGTCCGGTAACGACCTTGGAAAAGGTTCCGTTGCCGTTGTTCGTATAGAGGATGTTCGCCTTGTTCACTGCGCTGTTCGCCAGATACAGATCGACATCACCGTCATTGTCATAATCCCCCCAGCTGGCGGTCTCGGAATAGGTCTTGTCCGTGGCGATGTCACCGTGGATCACCTTCTGAAAGTCCCCGCCGTACTGGCGGTGCAGACTGTTCGTCTGACCGTACCACGTAGCGGTATAGACGTCGATGTGTCCATCGTTATCAAAATCAGCCCAGGTGCTGCCGTCATAACTTCCGGGGTCGTTCACGACCGAGGCGGTCGTGTTCTTGGTGAAGGTGCCGTCCCCATTGTTCATATAGAGGAAATTGTTCGCCTTCGCCGCCGGTCCGTTGGAGATGAAGAGGTCCAGATCGCCGTCCTTATCGGTGTCGATCCAGTTGACGCTCCGGGAATCGCCGCCGTCATTGGACTGCGGACCGGTGGTCACTTTGGTGAAATATTGAGCCTGGGCGCTCAGCGAGAGCATGAGCAGGAAAGCGATGGTGCGGATCATAGTTCCTCCTATTGGTGTGGAGGAAACATACGCGAAACAAGGGGCGGAATGAACGAATTTGCGATGAACGGGAGTTGGAAAGGGATGAATTGCGGTCCGGAACGACGAATGTTAGAGGAGACGCTCGATGCGTTCTTTATAGGAACGGCTGACGGAAAGTTCGGTCCCCTGCACCAGCAATGCGGTATAATCCCCATGCGTTCCCGGGCGGAGTTCCCGTATGGCGCCGAGGCGGACGATGGTGGAACGATGGATCCGGACGAACTGTGCCGGGTCAAGATCTTCTTCGAACGCTCCGATGGTCATTCGGATGGTATGCACTCCCGAAACAGTATGGAGCTGCAGATAATCAGCGGCCGCTTCACACCAGAGGATGTCGCCGACCGGCACGAAGTGGATCTTCCCTCCGTTCCGGACCATCACCCGTTCCAGGAACTTCCGCGCCGGGCGGAGTGTCCGGACGATCTCCTCGATCTTCCGTGAATATTCCGCCTGTTCCTTCAAGAGGAGCATCTCGCGGATGCGGTGCAGCGCTGTATGGATGCGTTCAGCATCGAACGGCTTCAGGATATAATCCAGAGCTCGGGTATCGAAGGCCTTCACTGCGAACTCATCGTACGCAGTGACGAACACTACCATCGGCATCGCATCAGGCGGAAGGGAACCGAGCAGATCGAACCCGTCCATCTCCGGCATCTGGATGTCCAGGAAGAGAACATCGGGTCGATGCTCCATCACTGATGAGAGCGCCTCTTCCCCGTCCGACGCCTCTGCGATGATGGAAAGGTCCGGAACGCCGGAGAGCACCGCACGGAGTCCGTGACGGGCCAGCGGCTCATCATCCACGATCATCACGGATATGGAGCGTTCACGAGCCATGGACGTTCAGCGGGATACCGATCGTGACAGTGTGACCATTCTTCTCGTTCTCCGCAAAAGTGAACGTGGCACCGGTGCCGTACAACTGCTGCAACCGCTGCTGTGTGTTCGCCAACCCCACACCGAATCCTTCCACAACGCCGGCGGTCTTCCTGCGCCGCGCAGCGCCATCCTGCACTTCCAGCATAAGCATGCCGGAACGGACCGCCGCAACGATATGGATGGTCCCTTCGCCGGACCGTTTCGCGATACCGTGACGGATGGAATTCTCTGCGAGCGGCTGAAGGATGAAGGTCGGCACATACTGCGGCAATGCCTCATCAGCGATGGACATGCTCACCGTCAGCCGGTCACCGAAGCGGACCTGTTCTATGGAGAGATACGCGTTCAGGAACTCCAGCTCCTGCTCCAGCGTCACTTCATTGGTCGTGCCGCGCTCCAGCGTCATGCGGAGGCAGTCGCTCAGCCGGACGATCATCGTCTGCGCGAGGGCCGGTTCTTTCTTGACCAGGACGGAAATGGCATTGAGCGTATTGAAGAGGAAGTGCGGCTGCAGCTGCATCTTCAACGACTGCAATTGCGCTTCGGCCAGCTGCGACCGGAGCGCAGCGGCGGTCTGCTGCTCGCCCTGATACCGGCGGTAATATCCGACCGCATGATGCACGAACACGATGGACCAGTACATCAGAACGCCGTATTCCACATAGCCGACAAGGGAGGGCAACAGCTGCATGAATGAACGGTCCAGGACGAATCCATTGTCCACATACGTGGTGATGTACGTATAGAGCGTATGCTGTGCGAACGCAATGGTGAACCCGAGCAGGACGTGGATGAGGATGTTCCGGAGAAAGGTGTCGGCATCGAGACGGAACCGCTCGGTCAGCCGAAGGACGAGCGGCGTCAGGAGTGCCCATTCCAAACAGAAAACGAACGAATGGAAGAAGGAGCGCTGCCAGAGATATTCGCGCCCCACGCTGAGAGAATAAAAGAACGACTGACCGGAGTAGATGAGTCCCAGCACACACCAGACACCGGCGATGATATACGGGCGTTTGAGGGTCATTTCTTTGCGGAGGTGCTCTTCTTCGGTTTCACTGCCCGTATCGTTTGAAGCTCACGGTGCACGTGCGCCAGTTCCTCGTCCATCAGCCGGTCCATCTTCTGGTGCATCTGCTGCAGCATCAGTTCGGACTTCACGTTCACCTGGTAATCGAGGTCCGCTTTCAGACGGTCCTTCTTCTGCGCGCGGTTCTGGCTCATCATGATGACGGGTGCCTGAAGCGCTGCGACGGTGGAGAGCATCAGGTTCAGGAAGGTGAAGGGATACGGGTCGAACGGCTGCATCAGGAATTGGATCACATTGATGCCGATCCAGAACGCCATGAACACGCCGAACGAAATGATGAACTTCCAGCTTCCGCCGAACTCCGCGATCCTGTCCGCGATCCGGTCGCCGAAGGTCAGTTTCTCTTCGATCTCTTCATTGGGATTTTTCGATGCAAGATTGGAGATGAGTTCATTGGTCATCTGGAGCCGTTTTGCCAGCTCGCTCAGCATGGAGATGCCGACGGAGGGACGCTCCATCATAAAGGTGATGAAATCGCCCCGCTGCATCTCGACCAGTTTCATCCCGGACTTGGCGCGGGCGGTCGCCGTGCGTGGCGTATCAGCAAAGAGTGAGAGCTCTCCGAAGAATTCCCCTTCGCGCAGCACGGAGAGCTGCACCTCGTTCACCGGCGGATCGACCGGCAGGACGATCTCCATCTCCCCTTCTTCAATGACGAACATGGAGGAGCCCGGCTCCCCTTTCCGGAAGAGCGTCTCTCCTTCCTTCATCGTCCGCTCTTTCCAGAGACTGGTGAGGGACGCATGGTCGTCCTCCGGCAGGAATTTGAAGATAGGGATCTTGGACAGGAAGTCTTTGGTGATCATTATTCTTTGTACCAATCAGTGTCCGGTGTATAGAATGTCTTGAGCTTCTTCTTCTGTTCGTACCGCTCCACGGCATACCCGATCAGTTTGTCCAGCACCTCGCTGTACGGGATGCCGCTCGCTTCCCACATTTTGGGATACATGCTGATGGAGGTGAACCCCGGGATGGTGTTGATCTCGTTCAGGTAGAATGTGCCGTTCTTCTGGACGAGGAAATCGACCCGCGCCATACCGGCACAGTCCAGCACGCCGTACGCTTTCAGCGCACATGCCTGCAGTTTTTTGATGAGCGGTTTCGGCAGTTTGGCGGGAATATAAGCGGCAGACTTGCCGTCCACATACTTGGCGTTATAATCATAGAACTCGTTGGACGGGACGATCTCCCCCGGCAGCGAGACGATCGGCTCATCGTTCCCCATCACGCTCAGCTCGATCTCGCGCGGCTGTTTCACCGCTTTCTCCACCAGCACCTTCCGGTCGTACTCCGTTGCCAGCTGAATGGCGGCGACAAGTTCCTTCCGGTCATGCGCCTTGCTGATGCCGACACTCGAACCTTGATTGGGCGGTTTCACGAAGCATGGGTATTTCAATTTTCGTTCGATCTCTGCAATGAGCTGTTTGGACCGGGAAGCGAATTGCGACGAGAGGAATGAGATCCCTTTCGTGACCGGGATCCCGGCTTGCTCGAGCAGCTGTTTCGCGATCACTTTGTCCATGCCTACCGCAGACCCCAGCACGCCTGCTCCCACATACGGAAGATCGGCCAGTTCGAACAATCCCTGGATCGTCCCATCCTCACCGAATGTGCCGTGGATGACCGGGAAGATCACATCCACTTTCTGCGCATTCTGAGGGAACGCTCCGCTGATGTTCACGAGCGATTGCTTCCGCGGATCCGGAAGCAGGACATGCTCCGGAAGCTGTTCGATCGGCGAATGGTCCTTCAGCAGTTGGATAGCATTCACCGCGCTCAGCCAGCGT
>JAVBYA010000410.1 GCA_030824295.1 Bacteroidota bacterium | reverse complement strand
GTCCGTTCGGTCAACTTCCCCGATGCACTGCGGTATTGAGCCTGGATGGTCGCACCGAGGAGACTGTCCGCCAATGAACCGACCACGCCGCTCACGATCATGGCAGTCAGCAGCCGGGGAGTTGCCGTATCCCCAAGGAAGAACGCCGCAGTGCCGGCCACCAGCGCCGCACCGGCCGTTCCGCCCAGGATCCCAAGGACCGACACTCCGCCGCTGGTCCCGATCTCGACCTGCTTGAATGTGATGATGGACCGCGGTTTCCCTTTCATGAGCGTCCCGATCTCCGTTCCCCACGTATCGGCGGTGACCGCCGCAACGGAGGCGATATAGCAGTAGTACAGCCATTCCTCTCCGGGGAACAGATACCACAAAAGAATGATCGTTCCTGCGATCCCTCCGTTCGCAGCCACCTGTCCGGCATCGCGTTTATCGGTCTTATCGAAGATGCTCTCCAATTTTTTCTTCCGCACTTTACCGTATTTCGAAAGCAGGCTCGACGCAATGAAGAATGTCAGGATCGGCACGGTCCACATCCATCCCCCCGTACCGTAGATCAGAACGGCAAGCAGGAAGGTCGCTATGGAGCCGCTCGCAGAAAGGAAATGGAAACGGAAGGAGAGAAGCCCGATGGCTGCAGCAAGGAACAACCCTGTGATCATCCGGTCCGGATCGTGATGCGCACCCTCCCGAAGGAACAGATCGAGCAGGAACGCCGTGCTGAGCGGAACGGAAAGATTGTCCAGTCCGCGTGTGCAGACCAGTTCCCATGCCGTAACGATCACCGCCGTGACGACCGCGATCACGATATACGGATAAGCGGTCGCGCTCCCTTCATAAGCGAGGAACACTGCGATGCAGAGAGCTGTTGCGATGAACATCGTCGCGGATCCTTCGACCGTCTTCCGGTCATCACTGAACGGGAAGACATGCGGATGGGCGACGGACCTGCCGACGATCGCCGCCAGCGCATCCGGGACCGCAAGGACAAGTACGGCTATGGAAAGGATATGCGGTGCACTCTCCCAGAATGCAAGAACGAGAATGAGGAAGGCCATCGGGTGGTACGTGGTGCCGTACGACGTGCGTTCGGTATCATGCAGACTCTGCAGCAGATCGAAGCGGACAGCGATGTACGTACCGATGATCGCAAGAAGGGAGAGAAGGATCGCAGGGATCCCGGAATGGAAGACCGACGGCGCGAACGCCATCAGGATGCCGGCAACAACGTGAACGAACTTCCGGGTGACCTCCGAACTGCCGTTCATGAGCCGCCGCACCAATTCTGAAGCGACGATCATCATCAGCACCAGGAACAGAACGATCCCGGCGAAGAACCACTCGTCCTGTGTCGGCAACGCGAACAGCCTCATCGCACGGCCGCCGTTCCTGCCCGCCGTCCGGCACCGGAGATGATCTCCGCGATGAGCGTGGTGATGATCATCCGCGGATCACCGGATGATTTTGCCGCGAGGTCCGCCTCTGCCAGCAGCACGAACACCCCTTCGATCTCCGCAGGCGTGAAATTGGGCAGTTGGGCCTTGCTCTCATTGAGCGCGAATTGATTGAAAAAAACGTAGGAGAGTAGTTTCTGGTCACTTTCTCCCTTTCCCACCGCCTCTTTCAGCTTCCAGAGACGGATGAAATGGTTCGTCAGTGCGGCAATGAGTCCCACAACACTTTCACCGGAGCCGATCATCCGCTGGGCGATCTCGAGTGCTTTGGCGATATTCTTCTCCCCGACCTTATCGCAGAGCTGGAATGCACTGTACTCGCGGGAGACCCCCACCACCTTCTCCACATGCGCAGCGGTGATCGTCGGAACATCGTGGTATGCCACAGTGACCTTCTCCAGCTCGTTCACCAGCTCGCGCAGATTGTTCCCTACATAGGAGAAGAGCATCCGCACCGCTGCCGGTTCGATGGAACGGCGCATCTTCTTCACCCGCGCATCGAGCCAGCCGATGGTCTCATTGTCATACCATGTACGGGACTCATGGGCATATCCCGCTTTTTTCAGCGCCGCGAATGGTTTCTTCCGATAGTCGGGATTATTGGAGATGAGCACCAGTACCGTGGAGGCAGACGGCTGTTCCACATAGGCGTCCAGCGCATCCTTGCCGTTCACTTTATCGAAATCCTTCACCACAACGACCCGCCGGTCCGCCATCATAGGATACGCGGACGCAAGAGAAACGATCTTCTTACCGTCGATCTCGCTTCCATGTACCATGTCCAGGTTGAATTCGCGCATGGAGGGCTCGACCGCCTGTTCGATCAATGCGTCAACAACGAGATCCACCGGATACCGTTCCTCTCCTGAGAAGAGATAGCACGGCGCGAACTCCCCTTTCTTAAAGGAAGCGATGAATGGATCACTGTCGAGACGTTCTTTCTTCTTCGCCATGATGCCGCAGCCGGTACTATTCGATGACCGTCATCTTCTTGATGAGGACCTTTTCGAGGGGATTGTCGCGCGGATCACGCGGTACGGCCACGATCGAGTCCGCAACATCCATTCCCTCCACCACTTTCCCGAAAACGGAATACTGACCATCGAGGAAGTTGGTCGGGACCACCGTGATATAGAACTGACTGCCGTTGGACATCTTCTGCGGATTGATCTGATCACCCTGCCGTGCAGCGGCGATCACGCCCCGTTCATGGGTCAGACCGATCTCTGCATCGATGCGGTACTCCGGTCCGCCCATACCGTGCGTATGACGTTCGCCCGCACGCGAGTTCGGATCGCCCCCCTGGATCATGAAATTGGGGATCACCCGGTGGAAGGTGGTGCTGTCATAGTATCCATCCTTCGCCAGCTTACGAAAGTTGGCGGAATGCTTCGGTGCAGCGGAATCGTTCAGCTGGATGGTGATGTTCCCCATGCTCGTCTCGATCACGACGAAGCCTTTCTGAGGATTCTCGGGTTGTTGGCTCACGGCGGTTGTCCCTTTTGATTGTTTCGTGGATGGTTTTGTGGTCGATCTCTTTTGAGCGTCGACGCTCTGCAGCGTCAGCAGCAAAGCGCACAGGAGGAACAGATGTTTCATGGACCTTACGGATTGTGATAGATTGATTGAATGGGTTCGGATCATGCGGCTGGCCGGTCGTCCGGTTCGGACTTCGTCATGGCATCCGCAATATGGATATTGTCGGCGAAGAAGAAATAGAGACCAAGGATGGTCGTTGTAAGGAAACCGACCGCATGGGTATAGACGGCGAAACTCAGTGCCGTTCCCGGATCCACACGGAACATTTCCGTGAGCGTGAACGACGTGAATGCATGATAACTGCCGATACCGCTCGGCGTCGGCAGTGCGAATGCGATGCCGGAAGCGACCTGCACGACCGCCGCAGAGCCGAAATCGAGACCATAGAGCACCGGGAACCCATAGATGAAGAACGGGATGTACAGCAGCACGATATAGGATATCCAGATGAGCAGGCTCGTCAGCGCGATCATGATGAAATTACCGGGATGCTTCGCAGCCTGGAATCCCGTCAGGAACGATTCGAAGATCGTCTCCGCTTTCGCGCGGACCGATTCCGGGAACAGGACGAGGAATTTCCGGAGGAACCGGAACAACATCTCCGCTTTCAGGAAGATCAGAGCGAACACGATGGTCATCACTCCCGCCGCAACGAAGAAGAGCCATTCGAACTCCGCCATGGCCGGGAACCAGAGCGCGAACGGTTCTGCATACACTGCCAGAACGATGAGCGTCACCAACGCGAACGTCACCAGGTCCAAGATGCGTTCCAGAACGATCGTACCCATCGTGGCACTCTTGGAGACCCCCTCGAGTTTCTTCATGGCATACGGCCGGACGAACTCGCCGAGCCTCGGCACCACATTGTTGATCAGGTAGCCGATCATCGTCACAGAGAAGGTGTTGCGCAGCGTGATCTCCGGCTTGATAGGATAGAGCAGATACTTCCAGCGCCAGGCGCGGATCAGATGACTGGCGGCACTCCCGGTGAACAGAACAACGAACCAGCTCCAATGGACATCGATGAGCGAATGCCACAATTGGTTCACATCCTTGCCGCGGAATGCCAGATACAGGAAACCGGCCGCAAGCAGGATGCTGAAGAGTGTGCTGACGATATTTCGGACGCTGGTCTTCATCGCAGGTTATTCACATCAACGACATGCATGGAATCGGTCACCGCGAACCGGAAAACCCCGTCATCGATGCCTCCGTTCATCCGCATCTCCTTCAGAGTGATCGCTGTGACGGTCCCGTTCTTATCCGTCAGTTCTATTGCGTCGATGGTCCAGCGCCCTGTGACGGTCCGGACAACGATCGATGCGATGGACTTCAACGCTCCGGCAGAACCGGCAGGGGTCAGTGTCAGAACGATGATGCTGTCGGTCCGGACGGCAGAGACCGCCGTGAGATCGTTCGGCAGTCCGAGGAGGAATTGGTCGGGAGAGAAGGTCTGGCGCTTTGCAGAATAGTTATCGATGAGTACTTGTTTGGTCTTCGGAGTGTACATCCAGACCGTGTTCCCGTCCGTTACGATCACCTGCTGTTCCGTATCGATCCTGTACTTGTTCCCTTTTTTGATCTGAACGGTGCCCGCAGTCGGTTTGGAAACGGGGGCATACCGCCGTTTGACCGTTTGAGAAAAATGCGCGGACGCATCACGGATCCCCTGGTACCGCTGACGGATGGAAGCGAGCACATCTCCCGGGGAGGGTTGTTGTCCGGAGAGGAGACCGGAGAGGGTCAATATGAGCAGGAACATGCGCATGCGGCGTCAAAGGACCTTGAAGATGATCTCCAGCTGCGATTCATCCTCGATGATCACTTCACGGGCCTTGCTGCCGTCGAACGGTCCGACGATGCCGGCCTCTTCCAATTGGTCCACCAACCGCGCTGCGCGTGAGTATCCGATGCTGAGCCGGCGCTGGAGCAGCGAGACCGATCCCTGCTGGTGACGGACGATGATGCGTGCCGCTTCCTCGAACAGTTCATCCCTGTCACCGCCGTTCGCACCGCCTCCACCCTTTTTCTTTTCCAGGGCGGACGGCAGCTCGTACATCTTGTTGTATCCCTTCTGCTTCCCGATGTGAGCAACGATATCCTCCACCTCTTCGGTGGAGATGAACGCGTTCTGTATACGGATCGGCTTGGGACTGCTGGACGACAGATACAGCATATCGCCGCGGCCGATCAATTGTTCGGCACCGCTGCCGTCCAGAATGGTACGGGAATCGATCTTCGACGAGACCGCATACGCGATGCGCGAGGGGAAGTTCGCTTTGATAACGCCGGTGATCACGTCCACGGACGGACGCTGCGTTGCGAGCACCAGATGGATGCCGACCGCACGTGCAAGCTGTGCGATACGAGCGATGGATTCTTCCACTTCTTTCGCCGTGGTCATCATCAGGTCCGCCAGCTCGTCCACGATCACGACGATATACGGCAGGTACCGGTGCTTCACCGTCTCCGTATCCTTCCCTTTCAACCGGCCGTCCTTGAACCGCGCGTTGTAATCCGTCACGTGACGGACGCCGGCAGAGGCCAGCAGATCGTATCGCCGTTCCATTTCGATCACGCACGACTTCAATGCGATCACCGCGTTCTGCGGCTGGGTGATGATCTTCTCGTCGATGTCCGGCGAGACCGCCAGATAGTGGTTCTTCAATTTCTCGTAGAGACTCAGCTCGATCTTCTTCGGGTCCACCAGGATGAACTTCAGTTCCGACGGATGCAGACGGTAGAGCAGACTCGCAATGATGGTGTTGATGCCGACGCTTTTTCCCATACCGGTCGCCCCGGCGATGAGCACGTGCGGCATCTTGGCAAGGTCATCGATGAAGATCTCGCCGGTGATGGTCTTCCCCATCGCCAACGGCAGCGCGGAGGTACTGTCGCGGAATTTCTCGGAGTTCAGGATGCTGCGGATGGTCACCATCTGCGGTTTGTGGTTCGGGATCTCCACGCCGACCGTCCCTTTGCCCGGGATCGGCGCTTCAATACGGATCCCGCGCGCCTGCATCGCCAGCGCAAGGTCGTTCGACAGCGAAGTGATCTTCGAGACCTTCACGCCGGTCGCCGGCACCAGCTCGTACAGCGTCACGACCGGGCCGGGCGTGACGCTCACATTGGCGATCTCCACATCGAAATCCGCCAGCTTCGCCTGCAGCTGCGCTGCATTGCTCTTCAGTTCGTCGTCGCTGATCTTCTCTTCATATTTCGTCGGGTCCAGCAGTTCCACGGACGGGAAGACATAGTCGATCTCTTCATCGTCCACTTCCCGTTCTTCCAGGTCTGCCTCCGCTTCCTTCACCCCTTCGTTGATCTCCAGCGGGATATCCGATGCGTCGATACTCATCGGCGGAAGTTCTTCGTCCACGCGCTTGGTCACGATCGGAACCGGACGCGGCAGTTCCCGTTTGGGCTTCTCTGCCCGCGGTGCCGGGCGTTCTTCCCGCTCCACCGTATCAGTATCGGGACGCTTCACTTTGATCTCTGATGCAGTGCGTTTCTGTTCCTCTTCACGCCGCTGCGCGCGCTCCTCCTGCTGCTCTTTCCAGGCATCCATCTGCGCACCGAACAGACTGCCGACACCAATGGCCGATTCCTTGAGCCGCTCCGAGGTCTTGTGCAGGTCCAGGTCCACCGCCAGCGTGACCGCCACCAGCGCAAGGGCGAACGTCATGATGATACCGCCGGTCAAT
>JAVBYA010000098.1 GCA_030824295.1 Bacteroidota bacterium | reverse complement strand
GCAGCGATGTTCTTGTGTGAGAGCTGGACCGCTTTCGGTTCTTTTTCGCTGCCGCTGGTGAAGAGGATGACCAGATTATCATCATCCGTCCCCTGCGCGACACTCTTTTTGATGAGCGATGCCGGGAGTTTGGAGCGGACTGCCGCCTGCAGCTTATCAACAATAGAGATACTCTCCATCAGGTCCTCAAGGAAGACCATTCCGGGAACAACAGGGCATTGGATCTTTTCAAGCAGAGCTTTGGAGGTCAGGATGGTCTTGAACGCGAGTTTCTTCTGCGCGAACTCGCAGTTCTGTGCAGCCATGGTCGAATAATTGATCATCACCGGGACCCGTCCGCTCATCAGGGATGCCATGGAAGCAAGGATGCAGCCGGCGGAGGTCGGCACCATGATGCCGATGAACCCTTTGTCGAATTTCTGGAGCTTCTCCGACAGGATCAGCGAAGCGATCAGGGCACGTGAGTATGTGATTCGGCGGTTCGTGGTCCGGTCGATGATGTACATCTTCTCTCCGAACTTCTTTGCCGTATCGATGAACTTGTGATGCAATAACATAGGGTCTGCTCCTTGATTGGTGGTCCGGTGTGGGGAAAATGTAGCGCATCCCCCGTCAAAAAGCAACGCGTGGAATTTTTTACGGGATTTTTTACCTGCACCGCTTGACAACGTGATTAAATAATTTATATTAATATATAGTTATGCCTTAATAATTTAGGTTGAACATCACTATTATCATAGTTATTTATGATATAGTGGTGCAAAACACAAATTATCGAAAAAAACACCGCCGACAATCAGCGGTACGATTCAAATGGCCTCATCCCACAGGATGGATGGCGGTTGAATGGGCAGCGAACTCAGTCCATATACGCGCGTTCACCCATCACTTATCACACACCGGAGGTCATA
The DNA here is from genome assembly GCA_030824295.1 of Bacteroidota bacterium. GTDB lineage: Bacteria > Bacteroidota > Ignavibacteria > UBA10030 > UBA8401 > UBA8401. Next base: position 5,805 of record JAVBYA010000098.1, on the reverse strand, counting down.
TGAGATACATCACTCGATCGGCGTTCATCATGCTGTTCCTGGTTTCTGCCGCTGCTGCGCAGTTCAAATTCGGCGGCGATATCTACAGCCGCTATATCTGGCGCGGCGTTGATTACGGCAATGCTCCCAGTTTTCAGCCGGCCGTAACGTACACTGCAGGGGGCTTATCCGTCGGCACCTGGGCGGCGTACAGCATCGGTTCCAGCAAGATCGATACTGCGACCGGCGCCGCCAGCGTCTTTGCCGAACACGACCTCTGGGCCAGCTATGGTCTGGTTACGGAAGCAGGGACATTCTCATTGCTCTATACGGACTATTACTATCCCAGCGCCGGTTTGAAATACTTCGATTTCAACGGGACCGGCGGGGCTCACGTGCTGGAGATCGGCGCGAGCTATACCGGGGCAGAGGCATTCCCGCTCACCGTCGCCGCATACTACAATTTCCATAATGATGTCGATAATTCCGTGTATGTGCAGGCGTCATATCCGTTCACGATCGAGGCCGGTACGCTGACGGCGTTCGTCGCCGGCACACCGGCCAAGAGCGCGTGGTACGTCAGCACGGATGCCGCCATCATTAATGCAGGCATCACACTGACAAGGACGGTGAAGGTCTCGGAGACGTTCTCCCTGCCGGTCACTGCATCGTACATCCTCAATCCGCATGTGGAACAAAGCTATCTGATCCTCGGGATCACACTCTAAGCATACCATTCATTCAAACATCATTATCATCATAGGAGTCCGCACTGATGGAAACAAAAGTTGTCGTCGATACACTTTGGGTACTGATCACCGGCATGCTGGTGTTCTTTATGAATTTGGGATTCGCACTCGTCGAATCCGGGTTCGCCCGCTCCAAGAACACCGTGAATATCCTCTCGAAGAACTTCATCGTGTTCGCCATCTCATCGCTCGCCTTCTGGGCGGTCGGCTGGGGCTTGATGTTCGGGAACGGGACCGGTTTCATCGGTCTTGAAGGATTGTACGGCGTCGGCGGTGCGGACAATAGTCCGGCGACCGGGGATGCGTACTCCGGGGTCTATTCCTCCATGAGCTGGGCGACCGTTCCTCTCCTCGCCAAATTCTTCTTCCAGCTCGTCTTCGCCGGAACGGCCGCGACCATCGTCTCCGGTGCCGTTGCAGAACGTATCAAGTATATCTCGTTCATCATCTTCTCCTTTGTTCTGGTGGCGGTCATGTATCCGATCACTGGACACTGGATCTGGGGCGGCGGATGGCTGGCTGCGATGGGCTTCTGGGATTTTGCCGGTTCCACCGTTGTTCACTCCGTTGGCGGCTGGGCGGCTCTCGCAGGCGTGATGGTGCTTGGACCGCGTATCGGTAAGTTCAAGGACGGTAAGGTCAACCCGATCCCGGGCCATAACATGACCTCCGCCGTGACCGGTGCGCTGGTCCTCTGGCTTGGATGGTTCGGCTTCAATCCCGGCAGCACGATGGCGGCGGATCCCGGCGCGATCTCCAGGATCATCATCACAACGAACAGTGCGGGTATCGCCGGCGTTCTGACATCCACGATCGTCGCATGGCTGCTCCTCGGGAAACCGGACCTGAGCATGACCATCAACGGTCTTCTTGCAGGTCTCGTGGCGGTCACCGCCCCCTGTGCCTTCATCAGTGTGGAAAGTTCTCTGATCATCGGAGCCATTGCCGGCGTCATCGTTGTGTTCGCCGTGATCGCATTCGACAAACTCAAACTTGATGATCCGGTCGGCGCTCTTGCCGTCCATCTTGCCAACGGTATCTTCGGAACGATCTGCGTCGGTCTGTTCGCTCAGGACCAGTTCATGCCGAACACGACCGGGAACGGACTCTTCTTCGGCGGCGGCACAGGATTGCTGGTATCACAGCTGACGGGGATCGCGGCCGTAGGCGCTTTCACCTTCGTTGTTTCCTATATCGTGTGGTACGCCATCAAAATGACGCTCGGCATCCGCGTCTCCGAAAAAGAGGAATATGAAGGACTGGATATCGGCGAACACGGAATGGAAGCCTATCCGGACTTCAAGAAATAATCATGCGTTCTATGCATTGATTTTCACTCTCCGGTTGATTAGAATAGACGTGGAACCGGATACTCATTGAATCGAACTTTAATCACTACACCGAAGGAACATCCATGAAAAAAATCGAAGCGATCATCCGTCCCCACAAACTCGACGAAGTGCGTGAAGCACTCCAGGAAGCCGGGTTCAGGGGATTGACCGTCACGGAAGTGAAGGGATACGGCCGGCAAATGGGACACAGCGAGATCTACCGGGGATCCGAATACACCATCAATTTCCTCCCCAAAACAAAGATCGATATCGTCTGCGCTGATGCCGCCATGGACAAGGCGATCGATATCATTCTGAAGCATGCCAAGACCGGCGAGGTCGGGGACGGGAAGATCTTCGTCTCCTCCGTCGAGGAGGTCATCCGGGTCCGGACCGACGAAACCGGCGAAGCGGCTGTGTAACAGGTCACAGCACGCCATAAATGCATTGTTCATTGAGGTTTTTAGGGGTGTGTACGGAAAAATGTACTTGCGTCTAAATCCGAAAGCATCTATTTTTGACTTGCAATGAACAGTAACACCGTTGATGCACTTGAAATGCCCCCGCTGTCACACAGCGGGGTTGTTATGCGCTCCTGATGCTCAGAAGAATCTTACTGAACAACAGAGGATCGGCAAACACAATGTTCCGGAGATGAACGGAATGCACCTAAGTGGCACCAATGCCGGTGGTACCCTCACCGATGGTCACATCCAGTGGGGTTTTTTTGAAACAACATAGAGGAGCATCCTATGGAAACAGGTACCGTGAAATGGTTCAACAACGCCAAAGGGTACGGCTTCATCTCCCGCGAAAGCGGTGAAGATGTGTTCGTGCACTATAAGTCCGTTGTTGGCGACGGTTACAAGACGCTGAACCAGGGGGATAAGGTCCAGTTCGAAGTGGAAAAAGGACCCAAAGGCCTTCAGGCGGCGAAAGTCTCCAAAGCGTAACAACGCTATTACTGTCGGACGAACCCTTGCACCCATGCAAGGGTTCGTTGTTTTTAAACGCTGCATATTCCGGAGGATGATATCTGCATTGAGCCGCATCATCCTCCCTCACATTTACCCGGAGCACTCCACATGAAACAGATCCTTCTGGCATTGTTGTTCGCCGCTTCAGCACTGACCGCTCAGTCCGAACCGCCCTCTCCCCTTCCTTCGGAATGGAAACACACCCTCGTCACCGGCCTCACGGTCACCCAGGTCTCCTACACGGACTGGTCACAGGGAGGGGAAAATGCGCTCGCCTATACGCTGAGTGTGGACGGTAAATCGGTGATGGACCGGACGACGACGAATTGGAGCAATTCCTATAAATTTGCGTACGGACAGACACGGCTCGGATCGAAAGGATTGCGGAAGACCGACGACAAGATCGAATTGGAGAGCGTGCTCACGTACAAACTCGGCACCGCGGTCAATCCGTACGCATCCGTCACCTTCAAATCACAGTTCGATGACGGCTTCAAATACGATGACGCGACGAGCACGAAAGTGAAGACCTCTTCCGCGCTCGATCCGATGTATCTGACGCAAGCGGTCGGGGTGGGATATCAGCCGATCGCACAAGTGAAGACGCGTCTCGGCGCTGCCGTGCGTGAAGTGCTCTCTGATGCGTTCAGCTATGCAGATGATGCTGCCACGGCAGCGGTGGAACAGTCGCGGGTGGAAGGCGGTTTGGAATCGGTCACGGATATCGAGGTGAAGATCGAAGAGAACACCATGTTCACATCGAAACTGGAGATGTTCGCACCGTTCAATAATATCGATGTGTTGGTCGTCCGGAGCGATAACACCATCTCTTCAAAGGTGAGCAAATACATCGTCGTGGTGTTCAACGTGCAGCTGATCAACGACCGCAATATGGGAACAGCTCGGACGCAGATCAAAGAAGGATTGGCACTCGGCCTGTCCTACACGTTCCTTTAATACAGAACATTCATACGGAGAACATGCAATGGTAAAAGAATTCATGGCATTCCTGCAGAAGTATGGCGTCATCGGACTCGCGATCGCGGTGGTGATCGGCGGCAAAGTGAATGCCTTCGTTTCGGCAACGGTATCCGACCTGATCATGCCGTTCATCGGCATCTTCATTCCGCAGGGAGAATGGCAGACGTGGGTGCTGACCCTTGGACCGCTGAAACTGGCCATCGGTCACTGGCTGGGGGCCACGATCGACTTCGTCATTGTGGCATATATCGTCTTCGCGTTCACCAAATTCGTCCTGCGCGAAGAAGCGGTAAAGTAGCAGAACGGAGCAGTACGGAAGGAACATGCCCCGGCCAGCCAGACGCTGCCGGGGCTTTTCTTTTTTTAGAACTCAACACTCGCGCCGACCACCGGGAAGAAAGAGAACTGATAGATGGTGTTCCTCGTCCCGTCACTCAGATACTGGTACCCGGCAACATTCGCACGATTATAGATGTTCTGCAGCGCTACGACCATCACTATATTGTATCCTTCGTTGTGCCAGCGGCTGAGCCATTGCAGATCCAGACGATGATACGCAGGATAACGCTCCCCGTTCACCGTCGATGATTCCAGCCACGCACCTTTCGACCACGTGATCCCCCCTTCCCTCCGCTGGATGTTCGGCGTGAATTCCCGGAGCGTATACGGCCGACCCGAGGAATACCGGAACCGCACACTGAATTCCATATCATCGGACAACGGAAGCAGCATGGAGGGATATTTCAGGTACGCCGGCGCATCATCGAGCCACGTGCGGACATCATGAACAATCTGTCCTCCTACCAGCGTCAGCAGGAAAGGAAAATCGTAGTCGGACGGATAATCCCCCTGATTGACCGGTGTAAAACCCGGCAGATCGATCCGCGGATCCTTCATTGTGGTCTTTGAATATGACAGGGAGAGAGTGCCGTAGAAGTTCTCCACCTGTTTCTGTTGGATGAACAATTCGATACCGTGGGACGACCGTTCTCCGACACTTTGCCGCAGATCGGAGCGGAACGTGGGGTCGGCCGACCGTATGAATTCCTCCGTGACCGGGATCTGGTCGTACACTTTCGAGTACACCTCCAATGTCCCTTTCAGTCCGTCCCCCATCAGATGTTCGATCCCGAGGACGAAATGCCGCGCATGGGCATTCTCCAGGAAGCGGTTCTTATCGGACCCGGCATTATCGCCGTAGAACGGTAATGAAAGCGTCTGATAGTATTCACCGTACGCTGCATTGATCCGCGTGATCATCGGGATGAGCTCGTAGGAGATATTCACACGGGGACTGATATTCCCTTTGTCCGAATACGTGAAATAGTCATACCGCATCCCTACCGTGGCCGACAATCGGTCCGTAAAAGTGATCCGGTCGCTCAGATACCCGCCGACCTTGAACTCTTCACCGAATCCGATCGAACGGTTCACCCGTCCGTTCACGAACGTGGATCGCGGGATCTCGAATACTCCGTCCCCGTTCAGATCGAACCGCAATGTATCTGAATTGAAGAAGATGTCGTTCTTGAACTCTGTTGTTGTCAGGACCTGACCGCCCGCCATCAGTTCGTGCCGGTCGTGAAGATGATACAGCACATCAAGCTTCGTACCCAGCTGACGCTCCTGCGACTTGTTGATGAACGTCGGATTACTCAACAACCGCTGGTAGGACGTCACCTTGCCGTTCGCATCGTACCGGCGGTCGGTGAAATCCTCGGTGACCTCCACATCATAATTGTTCCCGATCATATATACCGAGAACAGTGAATATCCTTCCGCTCCGTA
>JAVBYA010000456.1 GCA_030824295.1 Bacteroidota bacterium | reverse complement strand
TCGCGGATGCGGGAACGGGAGAAGAATTCCGGGTCCCGGAATTGCGGATCGCGGTCCTCGATAGCCGTATTGAAATGGAAATCCGTGTAGATGAGCGAGAAGTTCGTGAACAGCGATGCATCCACCACATGCATCCAGCGCAGATTCGTCGTGGCATTCCCCCAGGAGATGTCCATCACCGGGTCGCCGAGCGCATCCGGCGATGTGAGCACATCACCGCCGTAATAGCCGCTCAGGAACAGACGGTCATCCGCTGAGATGCGGTAGTTCAGTTTCGCATTCAGATCGTAGAAATAGTATGTCGGCGTCTTGTCTGCAATGCCGGCCGCCCATTGAATGATGTCCAGATACATCCGCCGGCCGGAGACCATGAAGGTCATTCCCTCGATCACCGGACCCTGCAGCGTCAGCTTGGAAGCGATCAATCCGACCCCGCCGGCCCCGGTGAAGCGCTCCTTGGTCCCTTCCTTCATCGTCATCTCGATCACCGATGAGAGACGCCCGCCGTACTGCGCCGGGAACGCCCCCTTGAGCAGCTGCACATTCAGCAGCGCGTCGGGATTGAACGAGCTGAGGAATCCTCCGAGATGGAAAGGATTGTACACGATCACACCGTCCAGCAGTACCAGGTTCTGGTCCGCCGCGCCTCCGCGCACATACAGACCGCTGGAGATCTCGGAAGCGGATTTCACACCGGGAAGCAATTGCAGTACGCGGAAGACATCCTTCTCGCTGCCGAACGAGGGGGCGGTCATCAGAATGTCCGCCGGGACCATGATGCGGCTGACCGGAGCTGTGACAGCTGCGTCCCTTGTTCCTTCCACCGTCACTTCTTCCATCAGCACAGGGTCGTCATCGAGTGCGATGTGACGCCGCAGATCGGATGAAGAGTCCAGTCGGACAACGGAGCGGTACGGTGCGAAGCCGAGAGCCCGGACGAACAGCAGATAGGTGCCGGCGGGGATGTTGGGGAGGGAATAGAATCCGAAATTGTTCGATTGTGCGATGCGGAAGGGACGGCTGTCGGGACGAAGACTGTCCGCATAGAGGAGGATCTGTGCACCGATGGCTGCCTCGCCGGAACGTGAGGCGCTGACCGTGCCGGAGATGACGGACTGTGCTGCGGCTCCCTGGAACAGAGCAACGGTCAACAGAACGACCCACAGCCATCGTTGAGAGGGAAGAAGCATCGGTAAAAATGACGAATTTCATTTGTGATGTCAAGGGTGTGCATCGTCCTTTCACACATCAGTTCCTTGGCAATAGAGGTCATATGGCCGCTGCCGGCAGCTCCCGCTGATATTTCGCCCTGTACTGCAGCGGGGAGAGTCCAGTGATCTTTTTGAATGTCGTGCGGAACGCCTTCGTGTCCGTGTACCCTGTTCTGTACATCACCTCGTTCACATTCTCCGCCGACTGTTCCAGTCCGAGCTTTGCCGTTTCTATCTTCACCCTCTGGATGTATTCCACCACGGTGTTGGAAGTTGCTTTCTTGAACCGCCGCTCAAGATTCCGCCGGCTCAGAGCGACCATCTCTGCAAGTTCACCGACAGTGACACGTTGCTGCACGTTCGATTCGATGAACTCCTGCACCTTCTTCACCTGCACATCATCATGCTCCTTCTGTCCTTTGAACATGAAATACGAGGCCTGACTCTCCCGGTCGATCTCGATCTCGTAATATTTTGCAATATGCACCGCCATGGCGCGGTCCACATATTTCTCCACCAGATACAGCAGCAGGTTCCAGAAGGAGTTCGCTCCGCCGCTGGAGTAGAGTCCATCCTCATCCGTGATGACCTTTTCGGAGACGAGGTCCACGGACGGATACATCGTGCGGAAGAGATGGTCCGCGGACCAGTGTGTGGAGCATTGCTTCCCGGCCATCAGTCCGGTCGCCGCAAGAATGAATGCGCCGACGCAGAGACTCGCCGCTTCCGCTCCTTCCGCATGCCGCTCGCGGATCCACGGAAGGAACTCTGCATTCATCGCCACCACTTCATCGAACCGGCCGTTCACCGGCGGGATGATGATCAGGTCGGTCTTCTTCACGGAATGGATGGTCGAGTCCGGTTGGACGGTAAAATACCCGTCATAGGTTCTCGGCGCTTTGCTGAGCGCCACCATCTGAATGGTGAAGAGCGGTTCCTGTCCGCGCCCCTCCAGGAACATGTTGGCGAGACGGAAGGTCTTCAACGCACCTTCAATACAGCCGATGACGGCAGCACCGTCCGGCACAAGTATGGAAACATGTTTTTTCAATGGGAAACCTCGTTATTGTGTGATTCTGCTGCTGGAAGTATAAAGAAAGGTGTTGTCGCAATCAACCCCTTAGAATGCCGTTTTTACGCCTTTCGGATTCCTGAGTCCGGAAGTATATTGGAAGTCATGGAAATGACCGAAATGAAAAAAGACATTCTGCTGCTGACCATTAAGGCAGAACGTTTTCCCGAAGGGATCCAGCGGGCGTTCGATGAATTGCGGAAACGGCTTCCGGACGGCGATGACCGAATGCCGTACGGTCTATCGAAACCGGAGAAGGACGGCACGATCGTCTACCGCGCAGGAGTGGAATCCGCAGGCACAGGCTCGGAAGAGGTGCCGGGATTGGAACCGGTCTATTTGAAGAAAGGGACCTATGCTTCTGTGATGGTCAACGACTGGCAGAAAAAGATCCATCTGCTTTCCGGTATCTTTGAAAAACTGCTGCAGCATCCCCAGCTCGATCCCGCAACACCGTGCATCGAGTTGTATAAGAGCCGGACCGAACTTGTCTGTATGGTGCGGATTAAGACCGGAAATGGAAGAGGTGATCCACAGAACGCAGAACGGAGATAAGGATGACCACGCAAGAGGCTCTTGCATCACTGACGGATGAACAGGTAAAGAAGGACAGCCGCATCCTGATCGGGATGATGAAAAAGATCAGCGGGAAACGTCCGAAGATCTGGAACGTGGGTACGATCGGATTCGATTCCTATCACTACAAGTATGACAGTGGACGCGAAGGGGAGAATCATATCCTCGGGTTCTATCCCCGCAAAGGGAAGATCACTGTATATCTGATGGATGGTACAGCACGATATTCGACGCTGCTGAAGAAGTTAGGAAAACACTCCACCAGCAGGGTGTGTCTTTACATCAAATGTATGAGCGACATACAGCCAACGGTGCTGGAACAGATCCTTCAACAGTCGTATGCATACATCAAATCCCGGGACGGACAGATGCAGCGGGTGATGACGTAGAACGTACACTTTTTTCAACCGTGAACAGGGCGGAACACATCATCGAAAGGATCATTCATGGCAAAACTCTCTGTTTTCAATTTCATGACGCTGAACGGCTTCTATAAAGGGGCGGATGAGGGAATCCATTGGCATCGGCACGGCGCAGAGGAGAGCGATTATGGGAAGCAGGGCGCGAGCAGTGGCAGCACATTGCTGTTCGGACGCAAAACCTATGAGATGATGGCATCGTTCTGGCCGACCCCGATGGCGGAACAGATGCAGCCGGAGATGGCGAAGGGAATGAATGCGTCCCCCAAGATCGTCTTCTCACGGACGCTGCAGCATGCTGCATGGCAGAACACGCGTATCGTCGCAACGGACCCGGTTGCGGAGATCATCCGCATGAAGAAAGAAGGGACGGACATGACCATCCTCGGCAGCGGAAGCATCGTCACCCTCTGCATTGAGCATGGATTGGTGGACGAATACAAGTTCATGATCGATCCGGTGCTGATCGGTAACGGTACGCCGGTCGCACGAACGTTGTCCCGCACTGTGGATCTCGTTCTCATCTCCACCCGCGCGTTCAGCAGTGGTGTGGTGCATCTCACGTACGCTCCTGCGTCATAAAGGCACCCGATGATCGGTCTGTTGGTCTTTTTGAGCATCCACATCTGGACGACAGCAGCGTCGCTTCTCTGCTGTTGTTTCGTTCCGCACCATCACAGCGACGATGAGTGACGCCTTGCATCATGCGACCCTGCTGAACGGTCTGTTGACATTGCATAGCGAAGATATGTATTATGAAACCTATTCTTCGAAACACAATATTGTTGACGATGAATTGAATCAATGAATCAATGATCCATTGGTTCAATTCCTTTACGGTCACATTGTTTTTTCATCGGCATTTTTCACACTGCCAATATATGGAGTAGTATTGTCCAAGCTCACCCCGTTCCTCTGGTTCAACAACAACGCCGAAGAAGCGATCAACTTCTATCTCACCGTCTTCCCCGGTTCCCGTATCATCAGCGAACAACGGCAGGGGAAGGATGGTCCGCTCTTCACTGCCACCATCGAACTTGCCGGTCAGCGGCTGCATCTGATGAATGGCGGACCGCACTACACATTGAATGAGGCGTTCTCGCTCTTCGTGGACTGTGAGGACCAGGCGGAGGTCGATGCGCTGTGGGAGAAACTCTCTGCAGGAGGCCAGATCCAGATGTGCGGCTGGCTGAAAGACCGGTTCGGTCTTTCGTGGCAGATCATCCCGAAATCGCTCATGCGGCTGATGCGGGACCCAGATCCTGTAAAGGCGCAGCGCGTGATGCAGTCGATGCTCAGCATGAAAAAGATCGATGTTGCGCAGCTGGAAGCAGCGCACAAGGGTGAATGATATGCCGGCCAACACGATTGCGGATTATATTGACGCACAGCCGCTTGCCGTTCAACGCCGGCTCCGCGCTGTCCGGAAAGAAGTGAAGAAGGTCGTACCGAAAGCGGAGGAGGGCATCAGCTACGGTATCCCGGCATTCTCCGTGAACGGGAAACGGTTCTTTTATCTGGCGGCATGGAAGGAACACATCGCCGTCTATCCGGTCACGGCGGGGAGCGAGGCGTTCAAGAAAGCAGTGCAGAGATACCGCGGGACGAAGAGTGCGCTCCATTTTCGGCACGATGCACCGTTGCCGGTGGCAGTAATGCAACGTATCATCCGTGTCTGTCTGAAGCGATATGCGGTGAAACAACAAACGAGACCTTCAACGAAGTAATTTCATGATCGACGGGCAGGGAGAACCTGACATTTTTGGGTCAGATTCAACCGACGGCAGCACTTCCATGCACGATCACACAAAGGAGAGAGTCATGAGCAAACACGTGTATATCAACCTTCCCGTCGCCGATCTTTCGAAGTCTATCGCATTCTTCACGGCACTCGGATTCTCCCAGAACCCGCAGATGAGCGATGAATCCGGTGCGTGCTTCATCGTCAGCGACACGATCAACATCATGGTGGCAACGCATGAGAAATTCCGCAGCTTCACACCCAAGGCTGTCTGCGATACGAGCGTGGCCGTCGAAGTGCTGCTCAACCTTCAATGTGAGAGCCGTGAGGAGGTCGATCGCCTGGTTGCCAACGCTCTTGCTTCGGGCGGGACCACGTACGACAAACCGGAGGACCTTGGATTCATGTATTCACACAGTTTTGTCGATCTGGATGGACACGGATGGGGACTCTTTTGCATCATCGAAACGCCGGAACATCAGTGATCCATGGAACTCTTCTGCGTGACCAAACAACACTCCTTGTGAGTTCCTCAAGCGGACAGTTGTTGAAACAGTGAACGAAACCGATCAGTGTGAGGTGAACCATGGGTGCGACCATGCCGAAAGCATCAACCGTCAAAGAGTATCTGGACAACCAGCCGAAGGATGTCCGCGCGGCATTCGAACGCATCCGCCGTACCGTGAAGACGGTCGCACCGGACGCAACGGAGCGGATCAGCTACGGCATGCCGACCTTCTTCGTGGAGAAGGCGCTGCTCGGCTACTCCGCCCATGCCGAACACTGCAGCATCTTTCCGTGGAGCGGACTCACGCTGAAAGGGTTCCGCGAAGAGCTCAAGGATTTTACAACCGCAACCGGGACTGTCCGTTTCACACCGGACCATCAGATCCCAGCCGCGCTGCTCAAACGGATCGTCACCGCGCGTCTGCATGAGATCCGCTCCGGCATGACGCGGGACGATGTGAAACGCTCCGCGTATGCGCTGCCGGAAGGTCTCGGCGCTCCCGCGGAACGGGCGCTGAGCAGCGCACGCATCACCACATTAAAGGATCTGAAGAAATGGCGCGAAGCAGATGTGGCGGAGCTGCACGGGATCGGACCGAAAGCACTCAAAGGACTCAGAGCCGCATTAAAAAGCGCCGGGATATCTTATAAAAAGTGAAACAGGCCCACCGCCGGGATGTGTGCACCTCTTGCCTTTTCTTTCCCGGCAGAGTATACTGATGCTTCTTACACAACGCAGGGATTGTATTCCGATCGATGGAGATCATCAGTACACGTATCGCACACCAGCATCTTTGGCACAAGAAGTTCCCTTCCCCGGAAAAGGCCGTGGAATGGTTCGGCGCTGTCCAGGCGCAGGATTACCACGCGGCAAAATGGGGATTGGCGCTCCGCTTAAAGGATACGACCGATGCAGCATTGGATGATGCATTCAATGCCGGCATCTTCCTGCGCACCCACGTGATGCGTCCCACCTGGCACTTCGTCCCGCCGCAGGATATCCGCTGGATGCAGCAGGCAACAGCACACCGCGTGCGGATGCTGATGGCGGCGGATGACCGGAAACTCGGGGTCGACCGGAAACTCATCCGCCGGACCAACGCACTGCTGGAGAAAGAACTGCGGGACAAGACCTTCCTTACCCGGGATGAGTTGTCGGCGCGGTTGAAGAAGAACGGTATCACGGCAAGCGGACAAATGCTCGCACACATCATGATGCA
>JAVBYA010000507.1 GCA_030824295.1 Bacteroidota bacterium | reverse complement strand
CTGATTATTTGCAATCATGATGCCAATAAAGAATTAGTTGCTCTGGGAGTAAGAATTGTTGAAATCCTTCAAATCGCGAGACGTCCAGTCCGACATCCTCTCAATCTTAAATAAGAGTCTGTTTTACATTACAGGAATTGAGAAAGACTACATTTTATATGAATGTTTTGGTAAAATCGGAGTTTTTATTCCATACCATTTTCTCTGATTTGGAATTGACCATTTGAATTCCTGATGAAAAATCAGGATTCGCATGGCACGTGGATTGTATCGGTAATCAGACAAAGTTATCCAGTATCGGTGCCGATAAACGGATAAAACTGTCTGAAATAAAGATTCACAATAATCGAGGAACGATGAAGCGTTCAATTCTGATTCTCCTCTTCGGAATATGTGCCGGAACAGTTCTCTGGGCACAAAGCCCGCTGGATTCAAGCTCCCAGCAGCCTGCATCTGTAAAGGAAGATCCCGCAGCAAAGAAATTTGTCCGGGAATGCTCATCCTGTCACACGATTGGCGCCGGTAAATTGAAAGGTCCGGACCTGAACACAGCGATCACCTGGAAGCCTGAGGATCTTGCGAAAGCGGTGAAGAAGATGGAGAAGGAGGTCGGCGCGATGAGCGATCAGGTAGTGACAGACCTTGTCTTGCTTATGAAGGACCCTGCACTCAAACTCCGTCTTGCCGCCGAAGAACAACGTCTGATCCAATCCCGACGCGCACTGCTTGCTCCTGCCGATGCCTCTCTCGGTCATGATCTGTTCTGGGGGCTTCGGCGCTTCCAGAATGGCGGAATGAATTGCAGCGCCTGCCATGTAGTGAATGGATCGGGAGGGACGCTTGGTCCTGACCTCACACCCGCCTCAAAGAACTTGGGAGAAGTGGCACTGATCTCGGCTGTGGAGAAGGCTGCATACAAAGTGATGGAACCGCACTACCGTACGAGACCGGTTACGGCACAGGAAGCACTGCATATCGCCGCCTATCTTACCCAGGCACCGCTCTCCGGTGCCAATGCTGAATTCTCATTCCACCTTCTGGCAGCTCTTGCTGCAGCCGGTTTGAGCGGTGCGATCGTCGCACTCTATACCGCTGCAGGGAAAAAACAATTATCGTCGGGGAAATAACGCTATGGCCTGGATCAAAGACCTGTTCGCACCGGATCAGCGCAGCTGGGAGGAATTCTATCGCAACCGCTGGCAGTACGATAAAGTCGTGCGGAGTACGCACGGGGTGAACTGCACCGGTTCTTGCAGCTGGAACATTTTTGTGAAAGGCGGGATCGTGACCTGGGAGATGCAGGCACTGGACTATCCGGTCCTGCAGAACCAAGAACTTCCGCCGTACGAACCGCGCGGTTGTCAGCGCGGCATCTCGTACTCTTGGTATCTCTACAGCCCGATCCGAGTGAAATATCCGTACATCCGCGGTGTGCTGGCGGACCTGTGGCAGGAGGCGAAAGCGGCACATCCGGACGATAATCTCGAAGCATGGCGTTCCATCGTGACCGATCCTGAGAAACGGTCGGCCCTGCACCGGTCCCGCGGCAAAGGGGGCTTCCGTCGTGTCTCGTGGGATGAGGCGTACGAGATCATGGCAGTTGCAAATATCTATACGGTACTGGAACATGGTTCGGACCGGATCATCGGATTCTCACCCATCCCCGCCATGTCCATGCTGAGCTATGCCGGCGGCTCCCGGCTGATGCAGCTGATGGGTGGCGTGAGCATGTCGTTCTACGATTGGTACTGCGATCTTCCCCCTGCATCACCGGAAGTATGGGGCGAGCAGACCGATGTTGCGGAGAGTGCGGACTGGTACAATTCAAAGTACATCGCTACCGTTGGATCCAATGTGTTGATGACCAGAACCCCCGATTCCCACTTCCTGGTAGAAGCACGGCACCGCGGTTCCAAGGTCGCTGTGTTCTCTCCTGATTTCTCCCAAACCTCGAAAGTGGCCGATGAATGGTTCCCGATCCATCAGGGACAGGATGGTGCCTTCTGGATGGCGGTGAACCATGTGCTGCTCCGTGAATACTACATAAAGAAACAGGTCCCATATTTCCTACAGTATCTGCAACGGTACAGTGATGCGCCATTTCTGGTGGTGATGGACCGGCAGGAGAACGGAACGTACCGTCCCGGGAAATTGCTCCGGGCAAGCCAACTCCATTTTACTGCGCATGTGGAGAATGCCGAGTGGAAGACCTTCGTGTGGGATGCAAAGACCGATTCACCGGTGCTGCCGCCCGGTACAGTAGGGCATCGGTGGCAGTCCAAGAAAGGGGAATGGAACCTTCAGGCGATGAATTCGCAAACCGGGGATTCCATCGATCCCGTGCTCTTCTTATCGAACGGCACGAAGGACCTGACGGTTGAACTGGACGATTTCAGCGAAGGTTCATTGGTGAAACAATTTTCAAATATAGTCCCGTGCCGTTCGCTGAACTCGAACGATGGTGAGCTGTATGTGACCACCGCGTTCGAGTTAATGCTGGCACAGTTCAATGTGAACCGTACGGGCGAGGACCGGTATGAGGAGAGCGGCGAGTTGGCATTCACGCCCAAATGGCAGGAACAGTTCACCGGTATCAATGCTGCAGATGTGATCCGCTTTGCCAAGGAGTGGGGGCACACCGCAGAACGGACCAATGGACAGGTCAGTGTGATCATCGGTGCGGGAGTGAATCACTGGTATCACAACAATCTCATCTATCGTTCCATTATCTCCGCACTCATTTTCTCCGGTGCGGTGGGTGTGAACGGCGGCGGCTTGAATCACTATGTGGGGCAGGAGAAACTGGTGCCGCAGGCATCCTGGGGTCCGATCGCATTTGGGACGGATTGGGGGGGGCCGCCTCGCTTGCAGAATACCCCATCCTTCCATTACATGCATTCCAGTCAATGGCGCTATGACTCCAAATTCAATGAAGTATGTCCGGTCAACGACCCCAGTCATCCGATGGCCAACGGACACACGGCAGACAAGCAGGCATTAGCGGTGCGGAGCGGATGGCTGCCGTGCTTCCCGCAGTTCAATAAGAACAACTTCGCAGTGGTGAAGGAAGCGATCGCAGCCGGAGCGAACGATGATGCCGGCATTATTGACTATGTCAAGGAACAATTGAAAAGCGGTAAGTTGAGATCCTCCATGGAGGATCCCGATAATCCTGCCAGCTTCCCGCGCGTGTGGTATATCTGGAGGGGGAACGCGCTGCTCTCGTCCGCCAAAGGGCATGAATACTTTCTGAAACATTATCTCGGTACGCATCACAACTCCATCGCAGAGGAGAATGCGAAGGACGATGTTGAGGATGTGATCTGGAAGGAACAGGCACAGAACGGGAAGTTCGATCTGATCGTGGATATCAACTTCCGGATGGATTCGTCCGCGCTCTATTCGGATATCGTGCTGCCGACCGCGACCTATTACGAGAAGAACGATCTCAGTTCCACCGATATGCATTCGTTCATCCATCCACTGCAGGCGGCCGTGCCGCCGGCGTGGGAGTCCCGCTCCGACTGGGAGATCTTCAAGGGACTCGCGAAGAGGGTCTCTGAACTTGCCGAACGGTACATCCCTGAGCCGCTAACAGATATCGTTGCCACGCCGCTGATGCATGATACGCCAGCGGAGATCGCGCAGCCGCATGTGAAGGATTGGAAGAAAGGGGAGTGTGCGATGGTCCCCGGAACGACCATGCCGAATCTGAAGATCGTCAAACGGGACTATGTGAATCTTTACAATAAGTTCATTGCGCTCGGCCCCAATTTTCGGAACAACGGCATCGGTCTGCATGGAACAACGTACATGGTGGACGATGTGTACGACGAGTATCTGAAAGCGAAACCGACGCATTCGTTCGGCGGGGGATCGTATCCCTCCCTGAAGGATGATAAGGACGCCTGCAACGTCATCCTCTGGTTCGCCGCTGAGACGAACGGCGAACTGGCGTATCGTGCGTACGCCTCCGAATCGAAGAAGACCGGTATCGATCATACCCACCTTGCCGAAGGGTCGCGGAACATCCGCATCACATTCGAGGATATCTCCACGCAGCCACGCCGGACGCTCACCACGCCGTTCTGGTCCGGCATAACGAACAACGGCCGCGCTTACTCTGCGTACTGTCAGAACGTGGAAGAGCTCGTGCCGTGGAGGACGTTGACGGGCCGCCAGCATCTCTATCTGGATCACGATGCGTACATCGCATACGGCGAGCACCTGCCGACGTACAAGCCGCGCGCCGACCGGGGCACATTGCGGGACCTGGTGAAGTCGAATCTCGACAGCGAAGCGATGGTGCTGAACTATCTAACGCCGCACGGGAAGTGGCATATCCATTCCACGATGGGGGATACACTGCGCATGGAGACCTTATCCCGCGGCATGGAGCCGATCTGGATCTCGGACAAGGATGCCGAACGGCTCAGCATCAAGGATAACGATTGGGTGGAGGTGTACAACGACCATGGTGTTGTCTGTACTCGCGCAGTGGTGAGCCACCGTATTCCTGGCGGCATGTGCATGATCTATCACGCTCCCGAGCGGACGCTCTCCGTTCCGAAATCACAAGAGCGGGGGAACCGTCGTGCGGGCGGACATAATTCGCTCACGCGCGTCCGGCTGAAACCGCTCTTTATGATCGGCGGGTATGCGCAATTCACGTACGGATTCAACTATTGGGGTCCGCAGGGCGTGAACCGCGATACGTTCGTAGCCGTCCGCAAGATGAAGAAACTCAACTGGTAACAGACGCACTCACTCAGGAGCACACGTATGGATGTACGATCGCATGTTTCCATGGTCTTCCACCTCGATAAATGCATTGGGTGCCACACCTGCAGCGTTGCCTGCAAGAATATCTGGACCGACCGCCAGGGCGCGGAGTACATGTGGTGGAACAACGTGGAGACGAAGCCGGGCACCGGATATCCCGGGAAATGGGAGGATCAGAAGAAATTCAAAGGAGGATGGAAGAAGAACGGAGATGAACTGGAGCTGAACTCGCAGAGCAAATCCGATTACTTCTTCAAGCTCTTCTACAATCCCAACCAGCCGACGCTGGATGATTACTACGAACCGTGGACCTATCAGTACAAGGATCTGTTCAATGCGCCGGCGGGGGACGATCAACCGACCGCGATCCCGGTCTCGCAGATCACGGGCGAATATATCGACATCAAGAAAGGACCGAACTGGGATGACGATCTTTCCGGTTCACCGGAATATGCCGCCAATGATGTGAATCTGGATTCGCTTACTCCGCAGGAACGTGCGCAGTTGCTCGAGATCGAACGGCTGGCGATGTTCTACCTACCGCGGATCTGTAATCATTGTGCGAACCCGAGCTGCGTCGCCGCTTGTCCTTCCGGTGCGATCTACAAGCGTGGTGAGGACGGCATCGTGCTGGTGAATCAGCAGACCTGCCGTGGGTGGCGTGCCTGCGTCACTGCCTGTCCCTATAAGAAGGTCTATTACAACTGGAAGACCGGTAAATCCGAAAAATGCATCCTCTGTTATCCGCGCTTGGAGACGGGCCAGGCGCCAGCGTGTTTCCATTCCTGTGTCGGCCGTATCCGCTATTTCGGTGTGTTGTTGTATGACGCGGACCGTGTGAAAGAGGCGATGAGTGTGTCTGAGCATAACCTGGTCGATGCACAGCGCAGAACCTTCCTTGATCCGTTCGATCCTGAAGTGATCGCTCAGGCGAAGGCCAACGGTATCACGCAGGAGATCCTTGATGCCGCTCAGAAGTCGCCGGTCTATAAGTATGTGGTGAAGTGGAAGATGGCGCTGCCGCTCCACGTGGAATACCGCACCATGCCGATGCTCTTCTACGTACCGCCCCTTCTGCCGGTCCTTGGAAAGAGTACCAACGACGTGTATGCCAACAGTCTGGACGGAACGGAGTTCTCTGCCATGCTGGACAACGCGCGCATTCCGCTCAAGTACCTGGCGAGCCTGTTCAGCGCCGGCAATGAGGAGACCATCCGTGATATCATGAAGAAGATGCTTGCGGTCCGGGCCGTGAAACGTGCGGAGCAGCTCCGGGAGGATTTGAATGAGACCACCAAGCGGATGGTGAAGGAAACCGGTCTGACACCGGAGGACATCCAGGAGATCTATCACCTCACCGCATTGAGTACATTCAATGAACGCTTCGTCATCCCGGAAACGAGACGGGAGCAGGCGATCGAGGAGATGATCGATCCGGAATTCTGTAAAGGCAACTGTGGCCTCGGATTCAACGAGATGCCGCCGAAGATATCATAAGAAAGGAACCACTGATGACCCTCATGGAACTCTTTGCAGGAGTGCTCGGATATCCCGATGAGCGGATGCCGCTGCTGCGCTCGGAACTGCTCACACGGACGGGATCCGAACTTCCCGCCGCCGCAGGACCGCTGCACCGGTACCTGGATGCAACGGCCGGTATGTCCTGTGCATCACTCTGCGAGCTCTATACGCGCACGTTCGATCTGATGGCGGTCTGCTCTCCCTATGCCGGCATCCATCTGTACGGCGAGGATAATTACAAGCGGGGGGGACTCATGGCGCGTTTGAATGAATCGTTCACCGCTCAGCATTTCGATGCAGGAAGCGAATTGCCCGATCACCTTGCGGTGCTCCTGCGGTACAGCGCTGCCGCACCGGCGGAGGAAGCGGATGAACTCTGCGAGTATCTTCTGCAAGCACCCGTGGCGGCGATGATATCCATCCTTTCCAAAACACAGAATCCGTACACTCATCTT
>JAVBYA010000226.1 GCA_030824295.1 Bacteroidota bacterium | reverse complement strand
GCGTCATCTGCAAGCCCGGTCCCTGCTTCCCCCATACCGCTGGCGCGGGAATTCGGTGAGATCATCAGGAACGGTACTGCGGACGAACCGGCCTGACCGAAGGAAGATTGTGACAAAGCCGCGGCCAACAACACAAGTCCAACTGCGCTCTTCATTTTTTTCATGCAATAACTCCTCGATTGATTGTTCCTGTGAAATATAGCGAAATATCGTCTGTTTTACCAACCGGACCGGTCAGCGCATCACGGCCATCTTGCCGATCGCCTCACTGGTATACTTGCCGTCGATGGTCCTGGCGATCACCTTATAGAAATAAACACCGTTCCCGACCTCATCCCCGTCCTTATCTCTGCGGTCCCAGTCGATCTTCACAAAGCGCTCGGTGACCGCCGGACGGTCGATCGTATGGACAAGCCGTCCGGAGACAGTATAGATATGCAGTGTCACATCGATCGGCGTGAGCTGATTGTGCTGGAAGGTGAACGCCGTAACGGTCGTGACAGGATTGGGGAAATTAAAAAGCTGCTGGATGGAGAGTCCTTCGCCGGATGCGACCACAAAGTATGCTTCGGCGCTGGAGGAATTATTATAGACATCCCACGCACGGACGGCGATGGAATGGCCTCCGGGAGAGAGGTCCTCCAACGCATAGGTCGCCACACCTTCCTTATAACTGTCCACCTTCCCCTGATAGAATTCGGTCAGGTCCACACTCTTCGCACTGCCGTCGATCCACGCTTCCAGCCGGTGACCGATGCTGTGCGTGGATGAATTGATGCCGTTGCTGTCCTTGAGCGCCACATAGAGCACCGGATCCTCCGTGACCACATCGCCGGAACGGAAATCGGGACGGTCAAAGTAGAGTGTGATCTCCGGACCGACAGAATCGGCCGGTGCTGAAGGATTCGTCCCGCCGACACGGAAACTGGTCGATCGGCCGCGTCCGTCCGAATTTGCGTTGGAAAAATAGACAGAGACTTGTCCGCTCCGATTGGTGTATGCAATATCCTTCGGGACGACGAACGAAGCGGACATCCGTCCGTTCGCCACGGTCGCCTGACCGCTGTAGATGATGGAGCCTTTCTCGGTGTAGGAGAATCCCGGCACCGCCGGAACAGTGGTGGTGAACTCCGCGTCATGGACCTCGACAATAGCAGCACCGTTGAAGCTGGCAGCAATGGCATTGGCGGTATCACGGACAGTAGCGTGGATAGTGATGCGCTCGAGCGCCATGATGGAATCGACAGCACTTCCGGCACCATTCACAAGTGAATCGATCGCCACTGTACCGGAAGGTGCAGCCAACGAAATGGTCGGATCGACAAGAAGGAAGTATTTCTGATTATTGTCCGAGAATCCGAGCGAATTCTTCATCACCAGATATGCATCACCCATGCGCAGGACGGGATCACCGGAGAACAAGTACTGATAAAAGCGCTGATTGAGCAGTGCATTCTCATTGGAGTAGACAGCACGGTTCGCACTGATCACGCCGATCGCCCCACCTTTGCGGCTCAGCACGACATCCTCCGCCGAACTCGATTCCCCTGCCTCTTCGAACCTGCCCCAGTCGCACGTTGCTGCGGTGATGAACATCAGCTTGTCCGCATTGACGAACTGGTTCCGCACATCATCCTGGGTCAGAATACTCTCATGTGCCCACACTTTCGGATTCCCGTGACCGACATAATTCAGCAGCAGCGTTCCCTGTTTGTTCACCATGTTCAGGATCTGCGTCCGGACCGCCGGCTTCCGCCGTCCGGTGGAGGCGAAGACCGTTTCGAACTCCTCCATGTAGAGCCGTTCCACATTGAATCCTTCATTCTTTGCTATCCCTGCGATCACTTCGGTCTGATAAATGTGTTCACTTTCGAATTCAGAACCCGGAGCCCACATATCGTCCGCAACCAACGTCACGGTATTCTTCCAGGGACCTTTCGGCATACCGGTCTCATACAGGATGATCTTATCCACGACCGTTTTGGCATCGGCAAGACTGCGGGGTGTCAGCCGTCCGAGTGCGATAGAGACTGTGTACGGCGCAGCGGGATCGATGTATGTGAAATAATCCTCGATCGCGAACGTGCTGATCTTGAAGGCGGATTCGGCCGTCTCGTAGGTCGGCACCCAGTTGCGGTCGTTTTGAAGGATGGACCGGTAATCGTAGCTGGCATCGCCGAACAGCAGCACGTATTTGGGAGCGGTCGTCCAATGTTCCCGTGCGTAGCGGAGGAAATCACGCATCGCCGTCGGATCCGGGATACCGGCGCCGAACTCATTGAAGATGGTATCCACATCCACCACCACGGTCGTGATCTTCCGTGCGCCGGGGAGGGATTCCTTATGCTGCTTCAGCCGCTGTGCCTCGCTTTTGAAATCGTTGTGCGTGATGATGATGAACTCCGCTCCGGTCATCGCATGCAGATCGGAATTCGGAAGCTTCACGAAGGACTTCGGTGTCCGGTACTGGTCCGGTGTGCAGAGCATGTACCGGCGGATCACTCCGGTGCTCAGCGTATCCTTGAACGTGAATGTTCCCGTCTCCATTGCAAGGGTCGTGGTCATGGAACGGACATTGTGGATGTCCGATACTTCGAACACGGTGACATCGTTGCGGCTGAAACCGTTCACCCGGTATTCCACCGTCCCGAAAGAATCGGGAGAGGCGAAGTTGAGCTGGTTCGAAATTGCCGTCAGCTGCTGCGTGTAGAGCATTCGCAGCCAGCCGATATAGGCCGAGGTGACAGTGCTGGTCGCATTGTATTTGAACTTCACGTTGCTTCGTCCGTCGGTCAATGCCGGCACGATGGTCGCTTCCCCGGCAGTGGGGTACGCATAATATTGATAGTCCGCGAACTCCACCGGCAGGAACAGCGGTGTGGCCAGATGAACACCCGATTCCTCGATCGTCATATTCGTCCGGTCCGGCGCGCGGCCGTACACATAGTATTGATAGGTCACCGATGTCCCGGGGACCCAGTTGGTCAGTTTGGTGCTGATTGTCCGTGATTCTCCGGCGTTGATCGGAGCGCTGACCCAATCCTGACCGGACTGGTTGAAATTGTATTTGTCCTCATCGAAGACGATCTTCCCGCGGGCAGTAGTGAGGGATGCCGGTGCGGAACCGGGCACCGTAACGGTACTGACGCTGCGCACCGGTGCTGCCGCGCCGAGAGCCACAAAATAAAAATTACTGAAGGAGTACGGGTTGCCGTAATGATTGAATCGTTTCTGTGTTGCGTTGTAGGTCCATCCATTCACTCCCTGACCATAGAAAAGGATATGATCGTCCGCGTCGAATGTTCCGTTGCTGTTCTTATCCGCATACTGCACTGCCAGCTGCGGAAGGTCTGCCGGGCGCGGCGCAGCGATATTCTCCGGTAAGGCATGTCCGTTCCCGCCGAACACTTTTATATCAGTGATACTCCTGCCGACCGGATCGAGCCCCATGGACCGAAGGTATGATGCATCCAAACGATAGATCGCATCCTCCGTTACTTCCATCTTCGCCCATGTCCCGGTAGAGAGCACGGACGAGACAGCGGTCCGCTGTGCCGGAACAGCCGTGCGGGACCATTGCAGCATCTGCTGATAGTTCAATAATGCCGCTTTCGCCCAATCCGTATTCCCGGTCAGGTCCGCAGTGACATCGGCCTGACCGAAATCGACCCGCACGACGATGCGTGAATACCGTTTCAGAGTCTGCGAGCCGGAGCTGTATTGGAACGGTGTGATAGTGACCGTTCCGGTCGGGATCCCTTTGACCAAGCCGGAGTAGGTGAACGTTGCCAGCTGCTCCGGAGTGAATGACGAACCGGAACGATAGGCCGTGCGGTACCGGAATGCCGGACCATCGGCTTCCGGCGCAGCAGGGTGAAGTTCAGGAACGGGAGCAAGCCGATAAGGAGCCGCCGTGGCGTGATCCGCTGCAAGCACGGTCACACGGTTCCCGGAAGAGGACGGAAGGGCCAGGAACAGGACACGTGCGCGCAGGTCCTCGCTCCCCGTCTGGTTGGAAGCGGCCGGGATCTCGAACGCGAACTGCGGTACCGAATAAACGGTCCGGTCCGCCGACACTGAACGGTCCGCATCGTATTTGGGACGGTACTCCAGTGTGATCCCTTTCGCATCGGATTCCAGCACGGTCACGTCCGGATAGAGCGGGGACTTCGGAGCCGCAGCGGCGAGTGCGATAAAGAACAGAGGAACAAAAAGGCGAATGGTCATAAAATAAAATACCGAACTGTGAGAGAATGGACACCTTCACGTTCGGTACATAAAAATAGCAACGAGTATGAATGTAAGGGTGTCTAAACGACGGTGTACTGACCTGCAACCCTTAACGAACGATCTATACTTGTTGCTCCTCGTATTTTGAATTCTTTGTCCTACAAATATAGAGAAGCCGGTTATGTTTGTCAACTCTTTTTTCCCCCGCCGGCTTGCAGCGCGCATGCACTTTCCTTAGATTATCTGAAATCCAACCCCAATCATAATACACGGTTCCAATGAAGTATCTTCTGACCGCCGTCACATTCCTGACCATCATGACCAGCGCAAAACCTTCCGTCTCGTACACCCTCTCCATGCCGCAGCCGCAGACACACTTGCTGAACGTGGAGGTCCGCATCCTCGATCAACCCGGCGCCACGCTCGACCTTCACATGCCGGCATGGCGGACCGGGCGGTATGTGCTGCTCGATTTCGCCGGCGGAGTGCAGGGATTCTCTGCGACGGATGCGAACGGCGCACCGCTCCCCTTCAAGAAAACGGACAAGGATACGTGGCGCATCGAGAAAGGACGGGCCACGTCGGTGATCGCGACCTATCGCGTGTATGCCAATGAGTTCAACATGCGCACGCGGGAACTGAACAGTGAGCATGCGTTCGTCGATCCGCTCGCCGTGTTCATGTATGCGGAGGAACTCAAGAACGGTCCGCTGCAGCTGACGGTGAAACCGTACGGAGACTGGCATGTGACGACCGGATTGGAGGAGGTGCCCGGCACACCGTTCACCTACCGTGCGCCGAACTTCGAATACTTCGGCGATTGTCCATTGGAGATCGGGAACCAGAAGGATTTCGAGTTCATCGTGGACGGGAAGAAGCATATCATCAGCATCTACGGTGAAGGGAACTGGAACATCGACACGCTCATCACCGACTTCAGCCGGATCATCATCGCGAACAAGGAGCTGTGGGGGGATCTTCCGTACGAGAAATATGTGTTCATGATCCACTGTCAGCCGAATGCCGGCGGCGGGACGGAGCACATCAATTCCACCATCATGGGTGTCCGCCCGTTCATCTTCTCCAACCCGTCCGCGTACAAAGGATTCCTCGGACTGGTCTCGCACGAATATTTCCATACCTGGAATGTGAAGCAGCTCCGTCCGAAAGCCATTGCGCCGTACGATTTCTCCAAAGAGAATTACACGGAAGAGCTCTGGGTGAGTGAAGGGACGACGTCGTACTACGATGACCTGCTGCTGCTCCGGGCGAAGTTCTGGGATGCGAAACGGTATCTGGAGAACATCAACCAGATGGTGAACAACGAGCGGTCCCGGTACGGCAACCGGGTGCAGCCGCTGGCGGAAGCGAGTTTCGACGCGTGGGTGAAGTTCTGGCGGAGCAAACAGAACGCCCAGAATGCCGAGAGCGATTATTACGGGAAAGGTTCCCATGTGAGTCTCATTCTGGACCTGGAACTGCGGCAGCGGACGAAGAACGCTGCATCACTCGATGATGTATTGCGGGCCATGTACCGGAAGTATCCGCTGACGAAGGGGTTCACCAATGCGGACCTCCAGAAAGTGTGCGAAGAGATCGGAGGCGGAAGTTTCAAGGAGTTCTTTTCTCTCTATATATACTCCACCGCTCCCCTTCCCTGGGAGCGATCCTTGATGTATGCAGGACTTTCCGTGACGGCGAAGGATACGGTCCGCAAACCCGGCACCGGAATGACCACACAGGATACCGGTGACAAGACCCGCATCAGCAATATCGTCCCCGGCTCCCCCGCAGAACGGGCCGGATTCGAGATCAACGATGAGATCATCTCATTGAACGGATACAGGGTCCGCACTGCGGAGATCACTGAACGGGTCGCCGCAATGACTGCAGGTGATGAGGTGACATTCCTGGTCTATCGAAACGATAAAGTGAAACAGATAACATTCTCTCTGGAATTGTACGGGAATCCATCGTACATCGTTGCCAAAGTTGCCGCTCCCACAGAACTGCAGCGTTCCATCTACGAACAGTGGCTTGGTGAACGATGGTAATATTCCGACCGGCCGGCCAGCCGGTCGAATCACTCTATATATACATGTTCTTCCTGCCCTTGGCACTTCGGCGTCCATGGGAATAATGGAAGAATTCACTGACTTTCGCCGAACCTTGTAAATTCCGCAATTTTTCCGTATCTTTGTGCACGAATGTTATTCTTCACAAAGAATGGGAAGTATGTCCAAACCCCTTAATATCCTCTTCATTACCAGCGAAGCAGAACCTTTTTCAAAGACCGGCGGATTGGCAGACGTTTCAGGAGCACTCCCGAAAATGATCCGGGAATTGGGGCATGATATCCGAATCATGACACCCCGGTACGGCACCATCAGCGAGCGGAAATTCAAGCTGCACGATGTCATCCGCCTCCGCGAGATCCCCATCCCCATCGGCACAGAATCCAAGGTCGCCAGCGTCAATTCCTCGTTCATCTCCAGTCTGAAAGCAAAGGTTCAGGTCTATTTCCTGGCGAACAAGGACATGTTC
>JAVBYA010000408.1 GCA_030824295.1 Bacteroidota bacterium | reverse complement strand
GGACTCATCGTCCGCGGGAAGGGGGTCATTGCCCCAAAGAACAGCGTGCGCAAAGTGTTCGTCCGCTAGACCGCTCAGTGAGGCGTTGGATGCCTCCGGACTTTTTCGTATTTTCAGGTATTATGGAACGTTTACCGGCAAAGATCTTCCTGTTTCTTTTCATCGTCAGTGCGTCCGTTTGGCAGTACGCTCAGGGGACGAAGGGATTCCATGTGGGCGAACTATTCACGTTCGGCACCATCGAGTTCCGTTCTGCACTCGAACCGGAGTTCGAACGTTCCTCCTACGCATCGTACGCGGAGCATGCGGTCATCGCATACATCGCGTATCCGTTCGTGCTCCTCACAGCCGCCGGCTTCCTGCGCACCACCCGCCGCTCTGTGAAAGAGGACGGCTGGCTGCTGATGTCCGCCATCCTCCTGTTCATGTTCGTGCCGGTGGAACTCTTCTGCTTTTGGCGGGACTGGAAGATCGTCGGTCTCCACTACTGGGGCGACTGGCCGCTGGAAGAGTTCCGCAAGGCGGTGCTGCTCCGTGTGACCGCGATGGCGGGACTGCCGTTCATTGCGCAGTTGTGTTACTACACGATCCCTCTTGTTCTTCTGTTCAAACCGTTCCGCAGCATCGCGAAGAGCGACCGTTGATCTTCTTTTCTGCGGCGTGGAGACATTGCCGTGCTGATGCTCTCTCTTGAGAGAATACCCTTATGATACGGTCCCTCGTTTGTTTCCTTTTGATCACCCCCGCATTGTTTGGTGCTGACTCCCTGAACATTGCACCCTATTCCAAACCGTTCATTAAACATGTCGGATCGATCCCGCCGTCCCCGGATCCGTTAGTGCCGGATGTTTCAAAGATCCAGCCTTCTTCTTTGAACGACCGGAGCTATTTGACATTCGTGGAGTTCCCCGTTTCTCCGGTATCGAACATTCATTCCAGCTTCGGGATAGAATTACCCGATTCGTTCGTCATTCGTTCCGTTCGTTCTGTGAACCTTTTCAATTCGCTTTCTTCGTACCGATTGCGGATCCGGGGCTGTCAATTGTTCGGTGCCGGTTCCGATACTGCGCAATGGACCCTCATCGCTGAACTTCCGAACAACAGTGACACAACCCGGACATATCTGGATCTTGTGGTGGCAGACTCGACAAGGAAGTGGAAGAATCTCAAGCTCGTTCTGACCAAACAGGACGCTTCAATTTCAACGGTCAGTTCCGAGTTCCAGGTCTTTATCTCGTTGACCTCGGTGAAAGCGATCACGAATGTGGCGTTCCCTGCACCGACGATCGTGGACGGAGAGAGCTTTCAAACGATCCAATGGCAAAGCGTCAATCTGCTTGCGGGAGAGAAGGTGAACCTGTTCTATGCAGCGGAAGGTTCCGAGAATTTCCTTCCTCTCTCAATGAACGAATCGAATGACGGTACATTCGACTGGAAAACAACAAGGCTACCGGATGGAAAGTACCGTATCAAAGTGGATCCCAGCGTGACCGGTGAAAAACTTGCGTTGACCGTACCGGTGACGGTACAGAACTATTCGAATGGAGTGCTGACGTTGACAGGACAGAGCAATCAATTCAGCGATTTTTTCGGGAATTACTATCATTCGGCGTTCACGGATGATTCAGTGAAATTGTCGTGGAGTTATTCCTCAATGCTGAAAAAGGACCGGTCCCATACGATCCGGTATTCCCCCGACAGCGGCAAGCAATGGATCCCGATCATCACATCGCTGGATTCTTCCCGGCGGTCATACATCTGGAAGGTTCCACAGGATCATGTCACGTCATTGTATGCGTTCTTTGAAGTTGCGGTGGTCACAGATACAATTGAAGTTGCGCGGTTCCGTACACCGATCCCCCGCATTCTGGTGGGGGGCTGGTCCTTTGCAGACGTGCAATGGTCCAAACGTTCCCACAGCGTAGGAAATCCTTCCGGCGCCGTCGGTGTGTTCCGCTCATCTTCAGACAACAAGAACCGCATCGTACTCGGTCCTCGATGGATGGTCCGCCCGAACGGTGATACTCTCCCTGTCGCAGCATGGAATACGAACCGAAGTGTCGGGAAAATGGCCGTGAACGATCTGGAAGGGAACGGCAGCCTCGAAGTGATCTCATCCGCCATGATCTCCGAGAGCGGGACGGACCTCTACATCGACACACTGGGGAAATACGGTTCCGATCCGGTCATTGCAGATCTGAATGGTGACGGCAAAAAGGAGATCGTCTTTCACAGGTCGAATATGTTCACGGCCGTCGCCTACGATTGGACGAGCCTTCTCTCAGTGACCGTTCCTCCGACATTGCCGGCAGCGTATTCTGTTTCTACAGCGGTCGATCTGAATGCGGATGGTCAGAAGGAGATCGTGTACGCCGTCATGGGCTATAACACGGTCCACGCGTTCGATAAGCAAGGGATCGGCGTGGCAGGATTTCCCGTCGTGGTCGGCGGAGTCATCCAGAACTCACCGCTGGCTGCCGATCTGTATAAGAACGGTGAACCGGTCATTATCGTTACGACAACGGCCAAGGTGTATTGTTTTGATAAGAGCGGAAAATTGATCGACGGGTTTCCGTATTCTCAGATCGGACAGATCGACAAGAACGCACCCGCTGTCGCCGATATGGATAACGATGGATTTCTCGATATCCTGTTCACATCGTCCGGCAATACGATCCATTGTGTCAACCGTTTCGGCAGTGCCATTCCCGGATGGCCGGTGACCGTCAATTCAGCGATACCTCATTATCGGTACAACAATAGTTTCATCCCTCCAACGATCGTTCCGTCCATCTTGAATGGAACACTCTCTTCGCCGTATATTGTAAGTATTGACGGTGATTCGTATAATGAAGTGGTCCTGTTCAGTTCCAACGGACAGATGCATGTGTATGACCATACCGGAAAACCGAAGAATGGGTTTCCGGTGTTCGTCGGTGCCTATCAGAACGTCAGTGCCTATTTCGGCGATGTGGATGACAATGGCACGCTGAATGCGATCATTCCGGTGATGTATACCTCCGTTGTCATGATGCTGAATCTGGACTTCGGACCCGGTTCGTACAACGCCGCACGTGTGCCATGGCCGATGGAGCGCCAGAATATGGAAAGGACCGGCATAGCGCCATACCCGATCCCTGTATCCGTACGATCAGAACCAACGGGCGTTCCTGCCCGGACGATGCTGATGCAGAACTATCCGAATCCGTTCAATCCGCAGACGACGATCACATTCTCTCTGTCGGCGACCGGATCAGCAACACTGAAGATCTATGATGTGCTCGGAAGGGAAGTGAGGACGGTGGCGAACGGCTGGATGGATGCAGGTGTCCATACACACAATTTCAATGCTGCCGATCTGCCCAGCGGCCTGTATTTTTACACGCTCCGCTCCGGTGCATTCACGCAAACAAAGAACATGCTTTTGGTGAAATAACAATGAACGCAGAAGACTACTTACCGGACCTCGAAGAACTCGCCGCCGAGATGGGGATGAGGATCCGGTATGAAAAAGGGGATTTTGACGGCGGCTACTGCATCCTGAAGGACCAGCAGATCATCGTGGTGAACAAGAAGCTCCACGCATCGCGCAAATCGGTCGTCATCGCGCTGGCACTCGGCGAGATCGGCATCGAGAATCTCTTCGTGAAGCCGAACCTCCGGATGTTCATCGAGGACGAGATGGTGCGCGTCCGCTGAGCAACGCACGGAACAGACACGACTATGAACATCCTCATCATCAACGGACCCAATCTGAACCTGCTCGGCACGCGGGAGCCGCATATCTACGGCTCGCAGACGCTGGCGGACATCGAGAACGAACTGATGGGGCGGTATCCCGAAGCGCATTTCACCTTCTTCCAGTCCAACCACGAAGGGGCGATCGTCGATGCCATCCAGTCGACCATCGGCAAGGATTTCCACGGCGTGGTGATCAACGGCGCCGCGTTCACCCATTATTCCTACGCCATCCGTGACGCCCTTGCCATGCTCATGATCCCGGCAGTGGAAGTGCACATTTCCAACATCCATCTCCGTGAGGAGTTCCGCCGTCACTCCGTTACCACGCCTGCCTGCGTCGCGCAGGTCTCCGGTTTCGGTTCCAACGGCTACTCGCTCGCCGTAGAAATGCTCCTCTATCATAAAAGTTCCCAGGGAAAGAGTGCTGTATGATCAAAGCGGTTGTGTTCGATCTGGACAATACACTGGTCGATTTCATGGCGATGAAACGCCAGGCGATCGGCGCGGCGATCAATGCCATGATCGATTCCGGATTGAAACTGACGCGGGAGGAGATCCAGCAGCGCATCGACGCCATCTACAAGGAACGGGGGATCGAGTTCCAGAATGTGTTCGATCATCTGCTGTACGATGAGTTCCAGAAGGTGAACTACAAGGTCCTCTCCGCCGGCGTGATCGCGTACCGCCGCGCGCGCGAGGCAGCGTTGACGCCGTATCCGCATGTCTATACGACCCTGGTCAACCTGATGAAGATGGGAGTGAAACTCGGTGTCGTTTCGGATGCTCCCGCAAAGGAAGCGTGGCTCCGGTTGTCCTATCTGAACCTGCACCATATCTTCGATCATATCGTCACATTCGAGGATACCGGCAAGCGCAAACCGGACCCGGCTCCTTTTGAACGGATATTGTCATTGCTGCAGGTCCCCGCATCGGAAGCACTGATGATCGGCGATTGGGCGGAACGGGATATGGTCGGCGCAGCACAGGTGGGGATGAAGACCGTCTTTGCACGCTACGGCGATACGTTCGGGACCGTCGAAACGAATGCAGATTACGAAGTGAACGATATTGCGGAATTGCTGGAGATCGTTCGGAAACACAATCAGTAAAGAAGCGGTCAGTTATCAGTTCACAGTTAACAGTTAACAGTTTTCAGTTCACAGTTCTGAGTTTTTTCTTGTAGCTAGTACCTAACACCTAGTACCTAATACCTTTCCAATCTCTTCCAAGAATGATTACCGGCATCGGCACCGACATCATCGAGATCTCCCGCATTGAGCGTTCCATCGCTCAGTACGGTGACGCATTCCTGAACAAGCTCTTCACCTTCACCGAGATCCAGTACTGCAAATCCAAACAGTTCCCCACGCAGCATTTCGCCGCACGGTTCGCCGCAAAAGAGGCATTCAGCAAAGCGGTATCGACAGGGTGGAGCGGTGAGTTCGAATGGAAGAACATCGAGGTGAAGAACGATCCGACCGGGAGGCCGGATGTGGTCCTGTACGGCAGGACCGCTGAGACTTTAAAGGGACATTCGGTCTATCTTACCATGTCCCATTCTGATACAACGGTCGTCGCGTTCGTCGTCATCGAACGCAATTCCTGAAACATCACAAACACTTCCGCGCCACCGTTACCGCAGGTCGATGACCCTGACCCGCTCCGCATCCGCCGAGAATTCCACCGTATTTCCGTTGCTCCGCAGATTCGCTTTCTTGTAGCTGATCCCCGGAACGACCTTCCTCCCGATCTCCTTCAATTCCGGTGTGAACCGTAGGATGGTCGGATCGACGAACCGCATCACGCCGTCCGTTCCCTGTTTCACCTCTGCCTCTTGCGTCACAATGGTGTTGTTGTGCCACAATACACCATGGATGATCCCGCCGGTAACGGAAGGGATGCGGTACAGTTCCTTCTTCTGCTGAATGGAAAGGAGGGCGATCTCTTCAGTAGAGGCAAGCGCGAGCATCGTTCCATCTTCCGAGAAGGCCGCGGAGCGGAACAGAATGTCGGTCTCTGCGAATTTCACTCCCTCCGCATCGAGCAAGACCGCAGAGCGTGAGACCTTCCCGTCGTTGACGATATAACTCCCCGCGGCGATCGTCCGTTCATCGGCGGACATCACGATCTCATATCCCATTCCAAACGGGAGTTCCGTCTGCCATTCTTTGGCGCCGCTCACCGCATATTTGTGCACGCTCGCCTGAGGAAGACGGACATCCGATGTGAGGAATGCGACCGTATTCCTCCCCAATGCGACAGTGATGGTCCGTTCATAGTTCGGGCTCATTTCCTTGAAGAACTGCTGCTCCCATTGTTTTGAACCAGTTCGATCATAGACCTCCACGAACCCGTCGAACACATAGGAGAGGACCACTGCGCCGGTCTGCGGATGGATCTTCGCGGATGGGAAGGGAACATCGAACGGCAGGGAGCGTTCAATGGTCCTGACCGGAACACCGTCCCGGTACAGCGTGGCGGAGAACTGGTTCTGCTCTCCGGCGCGTGCTGCTCCGCCGCGGTTCCTCACCTCAAGCGAGTATTGAGCGGGGAGCGTTGTAGCGCAGAGCATCAGAAGCATAAGGAGCTGTTTCATAATTATCCTGTCGATAGAGGATGCTATTTTGTCAGCACGAGTTTCTTCGTTTCGGAGAATCCGGCGGCAGTGAGCCGGTAGAAATATATACCCGAGGCAGCCGTGCTGCCGTCCCACTGTACCGTATACGTGCCGGCGTCCATACCGCCGTTCACCGGCGCGGCGATCTCTTTGCCAAGGATGTCATAGATCTTCAGAGAGACCGGACCGGACTGGGGCAGCGAGAACCGTATGGAGGTGACCGGATTGAAGGGATTCGGGAAGTTTTGCTCCAATGTGTACTCCGACGGGATCGATGCATCGGTCCGTTCAGCGACGGAAACAGGATACCCGAAATGTCCGAGCACGCGGACCATCACCGCATCGCGGCTGCTTTTGCCGTGGATCGTCTCGAACGGCAGACAGAGCAGCACGACTGCACCGGCAACGGTCCCTCCGGTGAAC
>JAVBYA010000322.1 GCA_030824295.1 Bacteroidota bacterium | reverse complement strand
CCGAATCCGAGACAGATGCAAAAGGAAAGAAGAAGAAGAAGAGCAAACTCCGTCCGTACGCCGTCGATCAGGTCCAGGTCGATACGGCCATCAAGAAAACACTGGCGGAGCTCGACGATGCCGTGACCGTTATCAGCAGCCGCGCCGCGCACCGCAAGAAACGGAAGAAGGAGCGCGAAGAGGAACAGACGCTGCAGGATGAAGCAAAAGCACTCGAAGCGAACAAGATCCGCGTGACGGAGTTCGTCTCCGTCGGCGAGATGGCGAACCTGATGAAGGTGAGCGCTTCGGACGTGATCGCGAAATGTATCGGCTTGGGCATGATGGTATCCATCAACCAGCGTTTGGAGAAGGATACCATCGTTCTGTTGGCGGACGAGTACGGCAAGCAGGTGGAATTCGAATCGGAATTCACCGTGGATGTATTGGAAGATACACCGGACCTGGCCGAGAATCTCAAACCGCGTGCCCCGGTGGTCACCATCATGGGACATGTCGATCATGGGAAGACCTCCATGCTGGATTACATCCGTAATGCGAACGTGGTCGCCGGCGAATCCGGCGGTATCACGCAGCATATCGGTGCCTACGAGGTGGAACTGCCGAGCGGAAAGCACATTGCATTCCTCGACACACCCGGTCACGAAGCGTTCACAGCGATGCGTGCACGCGGTGCGCAGGTAACGGATATCGTTGTGCTGGTCGTGGCAGCGGAGGATAATGTCATGCCGCAGACGATCGAAGCGATCAATCACGCCAAAGCAGCGAACGTTCCCATCATCATCGCCATCAATAAGATCGACAAACCGGAAGCGAATCCGGACCGTATCCGCCAGCAGTTGTCGGACCGCGGTGTGCTGGTGGAAGAGTGGGGCGGAAAATATCAGTCCGTGGAAGTATCGGCGAAATCCGGTAAGAACATGGACCTGCTGATGGAGAAGGTTCTTCTGGAAGCGGAAGTCCTCGACCTGAAAGCGAATCCGGACCGTATGGCCCGCGGTGCAGTGGTCGAATCCCAGGTGGACAGAGGGAAAGGTACGATCGGAACGGTTCTCGTTCAGAAGGGAACGCTCAAGATCGGCGATCCGTTCATCTGCGGTATCTACAGCGGTAAAGTGAAAGCGATGTTCGATGAACGCGGCAATAAAGTGGAAACAGCTCCTCCGTCCACACCGGTGCAGATCCTCGGCTTCGACGGTATCCCCGCCGCCGGTGATCAGTTCATCGTCGTTGAATCGGACCGTATCTCCCGCGAGATCAGTCTGAAGCGTCAGCAATTGAAACGCGAGCAGGATTTCCGTCAGGTCCGCATGGTCACGCTGGACGATATCTCCCAGCAGATCCAGGCCGGACATCAGGTGCGGGAACTCTCCATCGTCGTCAAAGGCGATGTGGACGGTTCTGTGGAAGCATTGGCGGACTCGCTCATGAAACTGTCCACGGAAGAAGTGAAGATCCGCGTCATCCATAAAGGTGTCGGCGCGATCTCCGAATCGGACATCGTGCTTGCAGCGGCCTCTCGTGCTGTCATCGTCGGCTTCCATGTGCGTCCGAATCTGAACGCCCGCCGTCTGGCAGAGACCGAGAAGGTCGATATCCGTCTCTACAGCATCATCTATGACGCCATCAACGAGATCAAGAATGCGCTGGAAGGTCTTCTGGCGCCGACGGTCACGGAAGAGGTCGTTGCAACGGTCGAGATCCGCGATACCTTCAAGGTGCCGAAGATCGGCCTGGTCGCCGGATGCTTCGTGGTCGACGGGAAGATCACCAGGAACAGCAAAGTGCGGCTCATTCGCGACGGTATCTCGGTATTCACCGGCGGCTTGGCTTCGCTCAAACGGTTCAAGGATGATGTCAAAGAAGTGGAGAAAGGGTTCGAATGCGGTCTGGGTCTTGAGAACTTCAACGACGTCAAAGCCGGCGATATCCTGGAAGCCTATAAACTGGTAGAAACGAAACGGAAGCTGAACTGATGTCGATCAGGACCGAACGAGTAGCATCATTGATCCGGGAGGAACTGGGTACCATGCTCAGCCGTGAGTTCAGCGGCAGTATGGAATTCGGTTTCACC
Source organism: Bacteroidota bacterium (assembly GCA_030824295.1). Taxonomy (GTDB): domain Bacteria; phylum Bacteroidota; class Ignavibacteria; order UBA10030; family UBA8401; genus UBA8401. The sequence continues at coordinate 4,758 of JAVBYA010000322.1, read as the reverse complement.
ACCGTCACGGAGACCCGCGTAACGCCGGACCTCCGTACGGCACGCGTTTTTGTGAGCATCATGGGTTCCGCCGCTAAGGTGGAGAAGACCATGGCGCAGATCGAGAAGAAGAAGGGATTCTACCGCTCGGAACTGGCGGAACGGATCAATCTGAAGTTCGCTCCGACCATCGAATTCCGTCTGGACAGATCCCTCGATAATGCCATGCATATCGAGAGTTTGATCAAAGAGATCCACAAAGACGATCCGAAACCGCCGAAGGAAGAGTGATGACCGAGCATGCAGGCCGGAAACAGACACTGCATCTGGAAGAAGGGGAGATCATCCTTGTCAATAAGCCGCTCGACTGGACCTCGTTCGATATCGTCCATCGGGTCCGGGCGATGTTCGAAGTGAAGAAGATCGGACATGCCGGTACACTGGATCCCAGAGCGACCGGACTGCTCATCCTCTGCACTGGTCGGATGACAAAACAGATCGACTCGTTCATGGCTTGGGACAAAGAATACACCGGGATCATCGAGCTGGGCGGTGTTACAAAGAGCTTTGATACAGAGACAGAAGTTATTGAGCAAAAAGAGTTTAGCGGTGTCACCGAAGAACAAGTAAAGCATGCCTTCGGACGATTCACTGGAATACAGCAGCAGCTTCCGCCGATGTACTCTGCTATCAAAAAGAACGGCCGCAGGCTTTACAAGGATGCACGAAAAGGTAAAGAGATCGATCGTCCCACCAGGGAGATCGAAGTGAAAGAATTCGTTGTGACGTCGTTCGAACTGCCGTTCATCGGTTTTCGCGTCGTCTGCTCAAAAGGGACCTATGTCCGTTCGTTAGCCAATGATGTTGGGGCGTTCTTAGGGTGCGGGGGATATTTGAAGCAATTGACAAGGACCCGGATCGGTGAGTTCCGATTGGAAGAAGCACTGCCGGTTGAACTTTTACATACGTTAGAACCTAAGATACAACGTCCGGCTGTGACCATATGATCATTTATCGTTCTTTGAAAGAAGTGCAGTACGACAAGCGGTCGGTCATATCCATCGGAATGTTCGATGGTGTCCACCAGGCGCATCGAACGATTCTTTCCCGCGTGGTCGACCGGGCGAAAGCGATCGGCGGACGCAGCGTCATCGTAACGTTCGATCCGCATCCCCGTGAAGTGGTCACGCAGGGGAAGCAGAGTGTGGACATATTAAGTACTCTTGATGAGAAGCTGCAGCGCTTTGAGATCAATGGGGTTGACGCTGTTTTCATCATCCCGTTCACCTTCGAGTTCTCACGGTTATCATTCAAGGATTTCTATGCGACCTACATCATCAACGGCATCGGTGTTGCCGAGGTAGTGGAAGGGTTCGATCATCAGTTCGGCCGGGACCGCGAAGGGAACATGAATCAAGTCGTGGAACTGGGCAGGCAGCATGATTTCTCTGTGGATACGCTGGCCATGATCGGCAGCGAAGGTGCGGTCATCAGCAGTTCGGCCGTCCGTGATGCGGTGATCAGCGGGAATATCCTCCAGGCGAACGTCATGCTGGGATATGAGTACGGTTTCACCGGCACCGTTGTCCGTGGTTTCGGGCGCGGGAAGCAGTTAGGGTATCCAACGGCCAACATCAGGCTGCTCGATCCCAAAAAGCTGGTCCCGCAGGTGGGCATCTACGCGGTTCGCATCATGGTCCGCGGAACATGGTACGGCGGAATGATGAGCATCGGACACAACCCGACGTTCGGTGATGCTCAGGAACGGACCATCGAAGTGAATATCTTCGATTTCGACATGGATATCTATGACGATACGGTCACCGTCCGCTGTCTCCAACGGACCCGGAGCGAGAAGAAATTCGCATCCGTGGACGATCTCATCGCAGAGATGGGGAATGACAAGAGAATGATTAGAACAATTATTGAACAACATACACAACTATCTTCATAAGGAGTACCAATGGCAATCTCAAAGGAACAAAAAAGCGAGTTCGTAAAGAAATTCGGTAAAAGTGCGACAGATACCGGCTCGCCCGAGGTGCAGATCGCGATCCTCACCGCGAACATCAATTCCCTTTCCGAGCATTTCGGGAAGTTCAAGAAGGACAACCACTCACGCGTAGGCCTCCTCCGCATGGTCGGTAAACGTCGCCGTCTGCTCGATTATCTGATGAAGGTCAATATCGATCGGTACCGTAAGATCATCGGCGAATTGAATATCCGTAAATAAGTCTCAATCACTGCTTCACAGTACATAGAAAAGAAGAAAATCATATGATAGTAAAAAAGAGCGTCCAGATCGGGAATTATTCTCTGGAATTTGAAACAGGCCGGTTCGCCAAACAAGCGGACGGTGCGGTCATGATCCGCTATGCCGACACCATGGTGCTGGCGACCGTTGTTGCCAATAAAGAACCGAAAGAGGGATTGGATTATTTCCCCCTGCAGGTCGAATTCCGCGAGAAGATGTCTGCCGCCGGGAAGATCCCCGGAGGATACTTGAAGCGCGAAGGCCGTCCCTCCGATAAGGAGATCCTTTCCGCCCGTCTCATCGATCGTCCCATCCGTCCGATGTTCCCGGAGAACTACCATTGCGACACCCAGATCGTCGTTACGGTCTACTCGTCCGATCAGCAGAATGATGCCGATGTGCTCGGCGCCTGCGCAGCGTCCGCTGCTCTGATGATCTCGGATTCACCGTTCGACGGTCCGATCGCTGAGGTCCGTATCGGCCGTGTGGATGGTACATTCCTCCTCAATCCGACATTCGCCGAACTGGAAAAGAGCGATATGGATGTGACGGTGGCCGGTACCTCCAGTTCCATCCTGATGGTGGAAGGGGAATCGCGTGAGATCTCCGAGAAGGATATGCTCGCAGCACTGGCGTTCGGTCACGAGGCCATCAAGAAGATCTGCCAGCTCCAGGTGGAGTTCGCAGCGGAAGTGAAGAAGACCAAACGTACCGTCGCTCCGAAGTCATATGATGCTGCACTGCTGGCGGACGTTCAGGCGCTCGCTACCGAGAAACTCCGTGCAGCCGCCAATACGGTCTCCGCTAAGGAAGAACGTTCCGCGAAGCGCAAAGAGATCGTGAACGGCGTCCTGGAAGCTTTGGCCGAGAAATACCCGGAACAGGAAGCGGTCATCGAGGAGATCCTCCACGATATCGAGAAGACCGAGATGCGCGAGATGATCCTCGGCAAGAAGAAACGGCTCGACGGCCGCGGCCTGGCGGATGTCCGCCAGATCACGATCGAAACAGCCATCCTGCCGCGCGCTCACGGTTCTGCACTCTTCACCCGCGGCGAAACACAGTCCCTCACGACCGTGACGCTCGGAACGAAGGATGATGAACAGAAGACCGACGGTTTGATCGAATTCAAGCCGCGCCGCTTCATGCTGCATTACAATTTCCCGCCGTTCAGCGTCGGTGAGACCGGCCGCATGGGCACCACCGGACGCCGTGAGATCGGACATGGGAACCTTGCCGAGCGTTCGTTGAAGAACCTGATGCCGGATGAGAAGGATTTCCCGTACTCGCTCCGCATCGTCTCCGATATCCTGGAATCGAACGGTTCGTCCTCCATGGCGACCGTCTGTGCCGGCTCGCTGGCACTGTTCGATGCCGGTGTGCCGCTCAAAAAAGCATGCGCCGGTATCGCGATGGGTCTCGTGAAGGAAGGGGACCGCGTTGCGGTGCTCAGCGACATCCTTGGTGACGAGGACCATCTCGGCGATATGGACTTCAAGGTCGCCGGTACGGTCGACGGTATCACCGCATTCCAGATGGACATCAAGATCCAGGGCATCACGCTCGAGATCATGGCGACCGCACTGGAACAGGCGAAAGCCGGCCGTCTCCATAAACTGGAGAAGATGAACGCCGCGATCGACAAGCCGAAACCGGAACTGAGCCCGTATGCTCCGCGCTTCACGACCATCAAGATCCCGACCGATCTCATCGGTTCGGTCATCGGACCGGGCGGGAAGATGATCCGCAGCATCGTGGCAGAATCCGGCGCCTCGTCCATCAACATCGAGGACGATGGTTCCATCCAGATCGCTGCTACATCCCAGGAAGCCAGCGACAAAGCGCTTGCTCTGATCAATGCCATCACCGCAGTGCCGGAACCCGGTACGATCTACAAAGCGACGGTGAAACGCATCATGGACTTCGGCGCATTCGCTGAGATCCTCCCGGGCAAAGAAGGACTGATCCACATCTCTCAGTTGGACATCAAGCGCGTTGCGAAGGTGTCGGACGTTGTGAAGGTAGGGGATGTCTTCGATGTGAAGCTGCTGGAGATCGACGAGAAGGGCCGTATGAACCTGAGCCGTAAGGCGTTGATGACGCCGGAGAAGAAAGAACCTTCTGCTACGGACGCTCCCGCAAATTAACAACGGGAACAACACCATGATCCCCGGCTTCGGCCGGGGATTTTTTTATTGTATCGTGTGCACCTGAGGACCATGGAACGTACCATCCAGCCTTCGAAAGCATTGAACGGTGAGATCACCGTTCCCGGCGATAAATCCATCTCGCACCGGGCGGTGATGTTCGGCGCTATCGCCGAAGGGACCACGGAGATCACCGGATTCCTTTCGGCGGCCGATCCGTTAAGCACGCTTTCATGTTTTTCTGAAATGGGCATCGGTCATCGCTTCGACGGCGGTTCGCTGTTCATCAATGGAAAAGGTCTGCACGGACTGCTCGCTCCGGCCGGCATGCTCGATGCCGGCAATTCCGGAACCACCATCCGTCTTATCTGCGGAATT
>JAVBYA010000463.1 GCA_030824295.1 Bacteroidota bacterium | reverse complement strand
TCTTCCGCATCCTGGATGGGGTACTCTGCGCCGTTATAGTTCCCGAATGTTCCTTTGGGACCGCTCCCTGCAGGCCGATAGAAACGAAGGAGAGCAGCCAATCCGAGCGTCAGCCGTTTCGGCAGCTGGTGATGGATCTGTTGGTATGCCAGCAATGAAGGAAGGACGCGCACTTTGAACTTGGAGGCGGAGTTGAGCGTAATGGAGATCAAGGCATGTTTGATGAAGGGATTCCTGAACCGCTCCAGAACGGCAGCGGCGAACCGCTGGCGCTCTTCCGGTTCGAAATCGAGTGTCGGCAGGATCTCTTCGAACACCGCTTCACGGATGAACGTACTCACGAGCGGATCATCCATGCATTCTTTGACGAATTCCATCCCGGCGAACAGCGCAGGGATCGTGAATGTCGTATGGGCGCCGTTCAGAATGCGGACCTTCAGCGTCCGGTGCGGTGTGATGTCATCCGTCCAGACAACGTTGAGTCCGATGGTCTCGAATGGAAGTTCCTTCTGCGCTGCCGCGTTTCCCTGGATGACCCATTTGTGGAACACCTCGCACGCCACGATCAGATCGTCCTGATAACCGAACCGATCGCACAGTGCCGCCGCTTCCTCCTTCGGGTAACCGGGGACGATGCGGTCCACCAGTGTATTGCAGAAGGTCGTTCCGGCGGCGAGCCAATCGATGAATCCCTGTCCGCAGCCCCAATCCACCGCATGCTGCAGTACACACTTCTTCAGAGTATCGCCGTTCTGCTCGATGAGCTCGCACGGAATGATGATCATCCCTTTCGACACATCACCGCCGAAGACCGTGAATCGTTCGAACAGGAACGATGTCACTTTCGCAGGATAGGACGCCGGACAGATCTCCTTCGGGCGTTCGCACTTTACATATTCGATTCCGGATTCGGTCGTATTGGAGATGATGTACCGCATCTCCGGGTTCGCGGCACACTGCAGATACTCCGCATAATGCGTGTACGGATCGATGCCGCGGCTGATGGCGGTGATCAGATGCGGACGTTCCACAACGGCACCGTCCTCGATGCCGCGCTGGACGACCGTATAGAGACCATCCTGCGCGTTGACCATTCCGACCATCCCTTTCGGGAGCGGCTGCACCACGACAATGCTGCCGTTGAACTTCCCGGCGTCGATAAGCTCCTGGAACTGCCAGTCCACAAAGGCACGGAGGAAATTCCCTTCGCCGAACTGCAGGACGCGTTCCGGATGACGAGCGGGCGAGCCGATGCGGACCGCCGGAAAGTTCCCGGCTGGTTCAATGAGCGTGCGGCGAAGTTTGGGTAATGAATGTTCTGATCCCACTTATAACGTCACTCCTGTCTTCCAGATGGCGATCTCTTTGTATCCGTTGATCTCGTTCTTCGTCTTGACGCGTCCGGAGGCGACGTCGAGCAGATAGGTCATGAACTCATCGGTCAGCGATTCGAAGGTCGCCTGCCCGTCCAGCAGTTTGCCGGCATTGAAATCGATCCATCCCGGCTTGGCGGCATGGATCTCCGAGTTGGTCGAGATCTTGATGGTCGGCACCGGGAAGCCGAGCGGCGTTCCGCGGCCGGTGGTGAACAGCAGTATGGTCGCGCCGCTCGCGGTCATGGCGGTGGATGAAACACCGTCGTTGCCGGGGGCATTCACAAGCACCAGCCCGCGCTGCGTGATCGGTTGACCGTATTCCAACACTTCGGTGATGACAGCATTCCCCCCCTTTTGGATGGCGCCGAGCGATTTCTCTTCCAGCGTTGTGATCCCTCCCGCCTTGTTCCCCGGTGAGGGATTCTCATAGACCGGCTGACCATACTTCAGGAAGTATTCCTTGAAGTTGTTGATGAGCGATACGATACCGTCGAAGACCTTCCGTGATGCGGCGCGGTTCATCAGCAGCTGTTCCGCACCGAACATCTCCGGCACCTCGGTCTGCAGCACGCTGCCGTTGTATCCGGTCAATGCGTCCGTGATACGGCCAACGAGCGGATTGGCGGTGATGCCGGAGAAACCGTCCGATCCGCCGCACTTCACCCCGATGGTGAGCTCAGACACCGGTACCGGTTCGCGCCGGTCTTCCTTCATCGCTTCGAACAACTCACCGACCGCCTTCAATCCTTCTTCGATCTCATCCGACACCTTCTGTGAATTGAAGAACCGGAGGCGCTTCGGATCGATGTCCGGGATGCTTTTAATGAGCTGGTCCAGCTGAAGATTCTCACAGCCTAGACCGAGCACCAACACTGCTCCCGCATTGGGATTCCGTGCTAATCCGCCGAGGACCGCCCGCGTGTTCACCAGATCGTCCCCTAACTGACTGCACCCGAACGGATGCGAGAAGGAGTACACTCCGTCAAAATTGTCCCGGACGAACCGTTGGTTCGCCAGCTGAGAGATCCGTTCAGCGGAGCGGTTCACGCAGCCGACGGAGTTGATGATCCAGATCTCGTTCCGCGTGCCGACCCTGCCGTTGGGACGTCGGTAACCGAGGAAGGTTGGCATCGGTTTCGCTACCGCCGGCACTGTCTTCTCCGGAACGTAGGAGTATTCCAGCGTCCCTACCAGGTCCGTCTTCAAATTATGCGCATGCACCCACGATCCCTGCGCTACATCCTGTGTGACGCTGCCGATGCGGACGCCGTATTTAATGACGCCGTCACCCTGTTTCAGATCGCTCAGCGCGATCTTGTGTCCCACACCGACCTCTTCGCGGGCGGTCACCTTGATACCATCGACGGTGAACATGTGCCCGGCCGGAATGGTCTCCACGGCAACACACACATTGTCGTTGGGACGGATCCGTGTCACAGCATTCTTCATACAGACGCTCCTTGTTGAACTTGTTGCGGGACGGCGAAACCGAAATACTTCTTCACATTATTATAAGAGATATCCGAGACCATCTGACCGATCAGCGTCAGGTCGTTCGGGATCATACCGTTCTCCATATCCGCACCGAGCATATTGCAGAGGATCCGCCGGAAATAATCGTGACGCGGATACGAAAGGAAACTGCGTGAATCGGTCAGCATGCCGATGAAGTGACTGAGCAATCCAAGATTGGAGAGCGCATTCAGCTGTTTCTCGATGCCGTCCATCTGGTCCAGGAACCACCAGGCAGCGCCGTACTGCACCTTGCCGGCCGAACTTCCATCCTGGAATGCGCCGATCATAGCGGCCATCAGATCGTTATCACGCGGATTGAGATTATAAACGATCGTTTTTGCCAGACGGTTCTGATCATCAAGACGGGAGAGTAACCGTGCAAGCGGCCGTGCGATCTCGAAATCACCGATCACGTCGTATCCGGTGTCCGGACCAAGCGTGCGGTACATGCGGCTGTTCACATTCCTCAATGCGCCGAGATGATATTGCTGCACCCAGCCTTTTTCATGGTCCATCACTCCAAGTTCAAAGAGGACGGCCGATTTGAACTTGAGGATCTCCGTCAATTCCAATTTCTTTTGAGAGATCACTTTCACGAAGATCGCAATGATCTCGGATTCCGTATAATCCTCGGCATATGCCGTTTCGATCCCATGATCCGATACACGGCAGCCCATGGAATGGAAGAACGTGTGACGCTGCCGCAGAGCTTCCAGAAAGTCGAAGTATGTGCTGATCGACCGGCCGGTCGCCTGCTCCAGTTTTTCCACCCACTGTCTGAATGCCGCCGGATCTTCTACGGCCATCGCCTTATCCGGCCGGAATGCCGGGAGGACGGTCGTTGTGGTGCGTCCATTGGCTTTGATGGCGGTATGATACTCCAGCGTATCGACCGGATCGTCCGTGGTGACAACGGTCTCCACATTGAATTGCCGCATGATGCCGGTCGCCGAGAAATCATCGGTGCGCAGCAGTGCGTTGCAGTGCTCCCACACGGACTCACCGGTAGCGGGACTGAGCAGTGTGTCCGCAATACCGAACGGCCGCTTCATCTCCATTTGCGTCCATCGGTAGAGCGGATTGCGGATGGTCTTCGGAACGGTGCGGACCCAAGCGTCATACTTCTCCTTGTCCGATGCAGGCCCGGTGATGTAGTGCTCGTCGATCCCATTCGTCCGCATAGCACGCCACTTGTAATGGTCGCCGTAGAGCCACACTTGGGTGAGATTGTCCCACCGCTTGTCCTCTGCTATCTCTTTCGGAGAAAGATGACAATGATAGTCGATGATCGGCAGTTGTTCGGCAAATTGGTGGTATAGCTTGACGGCCGTATGGTTCGTCAACAGGAAGTTCTCAGCGATGAATGGTTCCACAATGGTTCCGCAGTCAGTGAATGATCATGAGTATTATTTCAGAAGCATCAGCCGTTTCACAGCTGATGATCCGCCGGAAGAAAGGCGGTAATAGTACGTTCCGCTCGCAAGACCGTCCGCGCGGACGGTGATAGTGTACCGCGCTCCTGCCTCCACGTTCCCTTCAAAGAGAGTCCGGACAGATTGTCCAAGACTATTGTATAACATGAGCGACGCAAGGCCGTTGCGCTGTACGGTGAATTCGATCACCGTCGAAGGATTGAACGGATTCGGGTAGTTCTGTTGAACCTGGAACAACGCAGGACCTTCATTCTCATTTTTTTTAACATGCACGGGAAACTGTTCCGCAGGTCGTTCCGGTGTCCAGTCCGCAACGAACGACGGTGACGATGCATCCTTCGCAAAAATATTCTGCATTGTATGGAGCGCTGCCATCGAATCCGTCAGCTGCATGGACCACACCGCCCGCTGCGCGGATGAAGCACCGGGTCCAGTGCTCATATATTCCCCATACAACGCAGGCGGAACATTCCATGCCAGCCATCCGGCAGGATGAAGATTGGCCGGCTCGTATGTCCGGAGGAAGACGGTCCGGGGAGCGGACTGCCACGGTCTACCGAGATAGAATGAGGAGACCGGTATCCCATTGAATCCTGTATCCGCTGTCGCAATACTGCAGTCACGGAACACATAGCCGTACTTCGACCCCGGCTCCGTTGCTGCTGCCGTGATGGTGCCGCCGTTCCGGTTGACGATGATCTGGCAGCTGTCGAACAGGACGATGTTCCGTCCGAAGATGAAATCGACCGATCCTTCGATGATGTTCTTCCAATGGTACGTCCGCTGCACTCCCTTGCCGCCCCACGTGTAATACGTATCCTGATATCCCTGCAGGCGGCAATTATAGTATGCCTGACGGTCCCCGTTCACCCGCAGTGCCACTGCCTGCTGATCAGCGAATGTTCCGTCGTTCTTCACCGTATTGCGGAAGGTGATATTCATCGCGGTGAAATCATCCGCATCGATGGCCGTGCTGTACGATGTACTGGTTCCGCCGCTCTTCCCCGCATAATCATCATAGGTCAGGATGGTACTGTCCCGGTCCTCGCCGATGAGCACCACATTCACTTTGCCGGTCGCCAGAACGAGTTTCTCTTTGTAAACACCCTTTCGGACAAAGATAATGTATTTACCGGTATAATTTGCCGGCACAGCATTGAACGCTGCCTGCACTGTTGCATAGTCAGCTCCCGCATTCGGTGACACTGTCACGCGAACGGTCGGTGCGATCGCCTGTGTGGTGAAAGAGGTCTCCAGACCATAGCCGGTCCCGTTCTTGTTGACGGCATAGGCGCGAACGTGATACGTAGTGGAGGGGATCAAGTCCTTCATGACTGCAGAGAACGGACCGGTACCGCTTCCGGCGGCAATGGTGTGATCGGAGACTGTCGGACCCGGAGCAGTGCTCCAGCAGATTCCTCGCTGGGTCACGGTATCACCGCCCCAGGTGGTCACATTCCCGCCGCCGTTTGCCGTTACGGCCAGGATGGTGTTCACGGCCGTTGTCGTCACTGTGGGAACTGTCCTGGAGGACAACGTTGTGAAACTGTTCTCGGCACCGTATGCCGTCCCCGCACTGTTCGTCGCGAATGCACGCAGATAATACTTCCTGCCCGGCGTCAATCCTGTGATGACGCTGACGAAGGCACCGGAACCGCTCCCCTGCAGCTGCACCGTTGATGCCGTGGTGGGGCCGGATACCGTATCCCAACAGACCCCGCGCTGCGTCACTGTCCCGCCGCCGTCGGTAATGATCGTACCTCCGCTCACTGCGAAGACATCCGAGACATTGAATACAGGAGTGGTCGTCACCGAAGGAGGATCGATCACGGCAGAGCCGGAAGTCGTACCGGCGATGAAGACATTCTGCAGCAGCAGATACTTGCCGGTATTGCTTCCGGTCTGATTATGGAGCCACGGATACACACGCACAGAGAACGACCCGCCATCCGGTACGACGGCATTCAGCATTCCCCACGCAGAGTCGAATGCCGTATTGTTCGGCAGATTCACCGCGCCGGCATACAGTTCCGTCCGTTCAGTGAACGTGGAATCCAGGGACCAGTAAACCTTCGCCCGCATGTTCGAACCGCTGTTGCCGGCAAGGAATAATTTCACGAAAGAGATGTTCAGAGCGACACCGGGCTTCGGACGAACAGTGAACTGCACGAACACCGTTTCGATCATCGTGGTCTGATTGAGCGGCCAGGCGTTCCCGGCAATGCGGATCCGCTGACTGGCATTCAATCCTGTGTATTGATTCACTTCGATGTTGCGGAGCAGTTCCGATTGACCGATGATATGTCCGGCTGTAGCGGGAAAGATGGTCGAAGTCGCCGTGAGAGGCCAGACAACGGACGCGGTATCCTGCGCCGGGAGCACGGTCCACAGAACCACACACAATGACAATATCCGAGCGAATCTCTTCATCATTTCACCAAAATCATCGATTTCACGATCGTACCGGTACTGCTGCGAAGCTGATAGAAATACATCCCGCTGGAATATCCTGTTGCGTTGAACTGTACAGTATAGCTGCCCGCTTCCTGCACACCATTCACAAGCAGTGCCGTTTCC
>JAVBYA010000504.1 GCA_030824295.1 Bacteroidota bacterium | reverse complement strand
TAACGAAGACATTGTCGCCTGAATAGATGAGCGCTGCTGCACTTCCATGCTGATGCATTTGGAGCGGTAGATATTGTTCCACACCGGGCGCTGCTGGATACGTTCATTCCCTGGTTCAACGGCGGACATCATACTAAGACCTATTGGTTCACGTGTTCGTTATTATTGACGGTCGGTCAGCTGGAAGCTGAATTTGATGGCTACCCACACCTGCACCGGACCGCTGTTCATGATGGCGGGGGTGAACTGGTAGTTCATCGCCGCCGTGATCGCCGCCTGACTGAAGATATCCGTCCCACCGTCCTTGATCACTACCGCTTTCTTCGGCTTCCCTGTCTTATCGACCAGGATCTTCACCCACACGGTTCCTTCCATTCCGGAGCGCCGTGCGATCTCCGGATACGCCGGCTTCTCTGCGAAGACCACCTGCGGCGCTTTCTCCACCGGGATGAACTCGTTCATCCCCGGTTCGTCATTCTCGATGACGATGTCGTTCTCTATCTCGATGGTCTCCCCGGCCCCGGCTCCTTCGCCGGTCAGCGGACCGGAAACGGCGCTCATCTCTTCCTGCGTCGCGATGGTCTGCTCCGGGTTGATCTCCGCATCCGGCACCGGCACCGGTGTACCGATCGACGGTTTTCCGAACCTCGCCACACCTACGGCGGGTGCCGTCAGTGAATTGGTGATGGAGGGAGGCGGACCAAGCTCGCTGTATTTCATGATCCGGAGCCGGATCATCGGTGCTTCATCCTCCAACGACGAATAATATTCCAGTCCGTTGTAGAGTCCGAGAAGCGCCAAATGGATCAACGTAGAGATGAGCAGTCCGCGCTCAAGATTGATCCCCAGCATCCTTTTAAGATCGAGCCGCGCCTGAAGAACATTATACGGTGCGGTTGTGAATACCTGGGGGACCTTGGGTTTAGAGTGGAACTTGAATGGCAACGGATGATGAAATGACAGATTCATACCGTCCTCCTTTCTCCCAACCGCATGTACAAAAAGCAAAGAGTGTACCGTATGAAAACGGGGAATTTATCCCGATTTCATAGGATTTTCACTTGAGGAATTATAAAAGGTGGGAAAAAGAAGGGGTGTTTCTTAATCGTGGGAGCGCGATTTCTGACAGAATGGTCGGATTGCCGTTCTGTATCCCGGCAATCCGACCATAGGAACTACAATAGAGCGTTAGAACTCGGGGGCCATTTCCCATTTTTCCGGCGAACGCCAGAGTTGGGAAAGGAGCATGTCCCGCATCAGCATGAATTCCTTCGGAAGTCTGTCATACAACTTGATGAAGAGTTCTTCGTGGGAGAGGATCTCTTTCTTCCACAGTTCTTTATCGATCGCCATCAGTTCGTAGAACTGTTCCTGCGAGATGTCATGCCACCCGGTGAAATCCATATCCTCATACCGCGGCATCCAGCCGATAGGACTTTCGATCGCGAATGCCTGACCATGCACCCGTTCCACGATCCACTTCAGCACTCGCATATTGTCGCTGAAACCGGGCCAGAGGAAGTTGCCTTGTGCATCCTTACGGAACCAGTTCACATTGAAAATGCGGGGCGGATTGTAGATCTCCCGTCCGATCTTGAGCCAGTGATTGAAGTAATCGCCCATGTGATATCCGGCGAACGGAAGCATCGCGAACGGATCACGCCGCACTTCGCCGGTGGCACCGACTGCAGCAGCGGTCGTTTCGGAACCCATTGTTGCCGCCATATAGACGCCGAAGTTCCAGTTGATGGCCTGCGTGATGAGAGGAATAGTAGTACTGCGGCGTCCGCCGAAGATGAATGCACTGATCGGCACACCGTTCGGATTCTCCCAATCCTTATCGATACACGGACACTGGTGCGCAGGGGCCGTGAACCGAGCGTTGGGATGCGCTGCCTTCTTGCCGCTCTCCGGCGTCCAGGGATTCCCCTGCCAGTCGGTCAGTTTCGCCGGCGGTTCTTTGGTCATCCCTTCCCACCACACATCCCCGTCCTCCGTGAGCGCCACATTGGTGAAGATGGTATTCTTGGTGATCGCCGCCATCGCATTCGGGTTGGTCTTCTCGGAGGTCCCGGGAGCGACGCCGAAATATCCTGCTTCGGGATTGATGGCATGCAGGCGTCCGTCATGTCCCGGTTTGATCCACGCGATATCGTCGCCGACGGTGGTCACTTTCCAGCCGGAGAACGATTTCGGCGGGATGAGCATTGCAAAGTTCGTCTTGCCGCAGGCGCTCGGGAATGCGGCCGCCACGTACGTCTTCTGTCCGTCCGGCGATTCCACGCCGAGAATGAGCATGTGTTCGGCCAGCCACCCCTCATCTCGCGCCATGGACGAGGCGATGCGGAGTGCGAAGCACTTCTTGCCGAGCAGCGCGTTGCCGCCGTATCCGCTTCCAAAGGACCAGATGCTGTGCTCTTCCGGGAAATGGACGATGTACTTATGGTCCTTATTGCACGGCCAGGCGACATCCTTCATTCCGCCGGTCAGCGGCATGCCGACCGAGTGGATGCACGGGACGAAATCACCATGTTCACCAAGAACATCATAGACTGCTTTTCCCATACGGGTCATGATGCGCATATTGGTGACCACATACGGCGAGTCCGAGATCTCCACGCCGATGTGTGCGATCTTGGAACCGAGCGGACCCATGCTGAACGGGATCACGTACATCGTCCTGCCGACCATGCTACCGTCGAACAGTTTGTTCAGCGTGACCTTCATCTCTTTGGGATCGACCCAGTTGTTCGTGGGACCGGCATCCTGGCGGCGTCTGCTGCAGATGAAGGTCCGGTCTTCCACGCGGGCGACATCGGAGGGATCGGAAAGGGCGAGAAAACTATTGGGGCGTTTCTTGGGATCGAGGCGTTTGAATGTTCCGGTGCGGACCATCGTCTCGCACATCTCATCATACTCTTTTTCTGAACCGTCGCACCAGTAGACCGAATCCGGTTTGGTGAGTGCGGCGATCTCTTTGACCCACTGCTTCAGACGTTCGTGTTTCACGTAGGAGGGTATTTCCATGGCATATTCCTTGGGATTCGAAAATGGAGGATTGCAGCGCAATTATAGTACAACTATTTCCCCGCGAATTCAACGGTCAAAAAACATGCCTCAGCAGTGCGTTTACTTCTCTTTCAGAGGGATCCCCAACTCTTCGAACTTCCGGTATAATGTGGAGAGACTGAGTCCCAGGTCCTTTGCGACCTTCTCCTTGTCGCCGGAGTGGTTCTTCAGTTTCTGTTCGATATAGCGGCGTTCGAACATGTGCACGGCATCCTTGAGGGACTGTGAGGAGTAATCGATCACGGAGATCTGTGCGCTCGCCTGCAGTTCCTCCGGCAGGTGATGGACGTCGATCATCTCCGCATCGCAGAAGATCATGGCGCGCTCGACGATGTTCTGCAGTTCTCGGATCTGACCTTTCCACTGATGGTTCACCAGCGCACTCATCGCCTGGTTGGTGATGCCGTTGATGGATTTTCCCATCTCCGTGCGGAACTTGGAGATGAACGAATTGACGAGCAGCGGGATATCCTCCGAGCGTTCGTTCAGTTCGGGCAGATGGATCTCGACCACGTTCAAACGATAGAACAGGTCCTCGCGGAATTTCCCTTTGGCGATCTCTTCTTTCAGATTCCGGTTGGTGGCCGCCACGATGCGCACGTTGATGGGGATGGTCTCGTTGCTTCCCACAGGAGTGATCTCGCGCTGCTCCAGTGCACGGAGCAGTTTGGGCTGTAAATGCAGGGGCATTTCGCTGATCTCGTCCAGCAGCAACGTTCCCCCTTCTGCCGCTTTGAATGCACCGTCCTTATCGCTCGTTGCGCCGGTAAAAGAACCTTTCTTGTGTCCGAACAGTTCGCTTTCGAACAATGTTTCCACGATGGCGCCGCAGTTGATGGCATGGAACCGTTTGTTGTTCCGTTTGCTGTGCGTGTGGATGGCTCGGGCAACGAGTTCCTTCCCCGTTCCGCTCTTGCCGGTGATGAGCACCGTACCGTCTGTCGGTGCGACCTTCTGGATGTCCGAGAAGACCTTCTTCATCGCATCGCTCTGTCCGACGATGCTGGAGAAATCATACTTGCGGTTCAGTTCCTGTCGGAGCAGCGTGTTCTCCAGCGACAGGTCCTTGTGATCGAACAGTTTCTTGATGCGGATGAGCAGCTCGTCGAACTCGATCGGTTTCAGGATGTAATCGTACGCACCCTTACGCAGAGCGGAGACCGCCGTCTCGACGGATGCATACGCGGTGATCATGATGACAAAGGTGTGCGGAAAGCGTTCAGAGATGCGCTCCATGAGCTCCGGACCGCGCACTTCGGGCATTTCGATATCGGTAATGACCAGATCGAACATGTTCTCATTCAGCAGTTTCAGCGCCACGGCACCGTTCTCGGCCTTCCGGACGAAGAACCCTTCCTTCTCCAGAACGAATCCGATCGAATCACGGATGATCTCTTCATCATCCACCACCAGGATCTTCTTTTTCATCTACATTCCTTTAATCGGTAAACGAACAACGAACGTCGTATTCTTCCCTTCCTCGCTTTCCACATGGATATCACCTCCGAAATTGCGGATGATACCGAGACTGACCCATAAACCAAGTCCAGTCCCTTTTCCCACCTCTTTGGTCGTGAAGAACGGGTCGAATATCTTTCCTATGTTCTTTTCGGCAATTCCCGTGCCATTGTCTGTTATGCTAATTTCGACCTTTTCGTCCGATTGTTTTGTCAATATTGCGATTACGGAGTCCGGGATTCCCATGCTTGCGTCTACCGCATTCATCAGGATGTTAAGGAAAACCTGAAGCAGCTGGTCATGGACCGCATGCACGAACGGCAGGTTCTCTTCAAGGGCAACGTTGAATTTCATGGAGCGGGTCTTTTTACCGTACTGGACGATGTTGACCGCTTCACGCAGCACGAGGTTGACGCTGACATCCTTTACTTCGTGATTGGAGGGGCGGGAGAAGTCGACCAGTTCCCGCAGGATCTTGGCGATGCGGTTGATCTGGTTCTTGACCAGTTCCAGTTTCTCATGGACGAACTCGTCGCTGGACTGCATCTGCACCACCTGTACCAGCGATGAGATGGACGTCAGCGGGTTGCCGACCTCATGAGCGATACCGGCTGCCAGTGTGCCGAACGTCTCCATCTTCTGCGAGCGGACCACCTGTCGCTCCAGGATCTTCTGATCGGTGATGTCGCGGTGCGCGCCGAGGAAACCGATGACCTTCTTCTGGTCGTCCACGATCGGTGAAATGACGAGCTCCGTGT
Organism: Bacteroidota bacterium; assembly: GCA_030824295.1. Lineage (GTDB taxonomy): Bacteria > Bacteroidota > Ignavibacteria > UBA10030 > UBA8401 > UBA8401. The sequence continues at coordinate 1,632 of JAVBYA010000504.1, read as the reverse complement.
GGAACAATTCCCCGTTCTTGCGCCGGTTCTGGAGCTGACCGACCCACTGTTCCCCTGCGTAGATCTTCACCCACACTTTCTTCCAGAACTCCTTGCTGTGCTTTCCGCTGCTCAGGATGCTCGGATTGGCACCGATCAATTCTCCGCGGGTATATCCCGTGATATGTTCGAAGGCGGGATTGACGTAGATCATCTTCCCTTCGATGTTCGTGATCTGAATGGGATTGACCGTACGGTGGATGACCTCGGAGAAGCGGAGCAGTTCCAGCTCTTTATCATGCTGAAGAGTGATGTCCTGAACGACCACTAAACGGTACGGGACCTTGTCGAAGGGAACCTGCAGCACGGTGATGGATGCGTAGCAATGATCATCGGGGGTGAAGAAGAAATCGCAGCGGAAAACGGCGGTACGCTGGAGCAGTGCAGTTTCGAACTGCTTCTTCCCCTCCAGCGAGAAGAACTCCGTCAGCTGTGCAAGAGGAACGACCTTCTTCCTTGCGCGGTCGTTCATATCCACCACGGCACCGGCTTCGTTCAGAAGGAACGTATAATCGTTCCATTCGTTGAATATGCTCTTATAGATATCATTCGGTAGTTTCATAGGGTCATATACCTCGTTAAGAAACTACGACAATTTCCACCGATTTCAAACGGCAAAAAAAAGCCCGGCATTGGCCGGGAGGGAAGGTGCTACGATCGATACAGCATCGACCGCATCGAAACGGAGCTCATATCGAAAGAATCATTGAAGAATGCCGGTTCTTCCCTGGAATGCTGGAATCCGAGCACATACATCAGAGGGAGGAAATGGTCGTAGGTGGGATGCGCCTGTTGAGCCACCGGTCCCAGACGCTGGAAATCCAATACCGCACTGTGGTCCCCCTGTTCGATCCACTGCTTGATGGTCGCATCGAATTCCAGTGCCCAATCGTACGGCTTGGCATTGGCCGACCAATTGATCGCGCGGAGGTTATGGACGATATTCCCGCTCCCCACCACCATCACACCCTTATCCCGCAGAGAACGGATCTCCTGCGCCAGTCCGTAATGATACTCCATCGGCTTACTGTAGTCGATGCTCAGTTGATACACCGGAATATCGGCTTTGGGGAACATCTGCAGCAGTACACTCCACGTTCCATGATCGAACCCCCACTCATCATCCAATGCGATGTGTCGGCTGGCGGAAAGACGCTGCGTCTCCCGGGCGAATTCCGGCGCGCCGGGAGCGGGATAGTGCTGCGCAAAGAGTTCTTCCGGGAATCCTCCGAAGTCATGGATGGTCCTCGGCCGCTCCATCGCCAATACTTTCGTTCCCCGCGACAGCCAGTGGGCAGAGACGGAGAGGATCGCCTTCGGGCGCGGAAGCTGTGCACCGATCTCTTTCCAAGCGGTACTGAACCGGTTGTCCTCGATGGCGTTCATGGGATTGCCATGGCCGACGAACAGGAGCGGCATCCGTTCGGACGCACCGTGGTCATCCGTGATATTCTTCAGATCATGCAGATCCATAGTGCCTCCCAGCAGAGGGAACGAGAGCAACGTTGTCAGGAAATTGCGGCGTTCCATGGAACAGATCAGTTCAAGGAAACGGAAGGGAACAGCGCCCCCGCCATATCGTGGAACATCAAT
>JAVBYA010000426.1 GCA_030824295.1 Bacteroidota bacterium | reverse complement strand
CCGGCGGTCTGCGTATGGAACCGTAATGTCCAGGACTTGGGATTCTTCGCACCATACTTATATTTCATCCTTTTTGCGTAGATCCGCCGGGCGGCGCGGAATTTGGCGATCTCTTCAAAAAAATCCAGATGGGAATTGAAGAAGAACGAAATCCGCGGCGCAAACTCATCCACGTCCATTCCGGCAGCGATCCCTGCTTCGATATAAGCGAATCCATCAGCAAGGGTGAATGCAAGCTCCTGTGCTGAGGTTGAACCGGCTTCCCGTATGTGATAGCCGGATACGGAGATAGGATTGAACTGCGGAAGTTCTTTCGCGCAGTATTGGAACATATCCGTGATGATCCGCATGGAAGGTTTGGGAGGATAGATCCATTCCTTCTGAGCGATGTACTCTTTCAGGATGTCATTCTGTATGGTTCCGCGGAGCACCTGAGAGGAGAGCCCCTGCTTCTCACCTACGGCGATGTAGAACGCCAGGGCCATGGCCGCGGGAGCATTGATGGTCATGGAGGTCGTGACCTTGTCCAATGGGATCCCTTTGAAAAGGATCTCCATATCAGCCAGAGAACTCACCGCAACGCCGCAGATCCCTACTTCCCCTTCGGACAAGGGGTCATCAGCATCACGCCCCATCAATGTCGGAAGATCGAAGGCAGTGGAAAGCCCGGTTTGTCCATGCTCCAGAAGGTATTTGAACCTCTGGTTCGTATCTTCAGGGGTTCCAAAGCCGGCGAATTGACGCATGGTCCACAATTTTCCGCGGTAACCCGTGTTATGGATCCCTCGAGTATAGGGGAATTCACCCGGGAAGCCGATATCGGAAAGATAATTGATCTCTTTCACATCCTCCGGTGTATACAGCAGTTCCACCGGTTCTCCGCTGACAGTCGTGAATACGGTGTCCCGCACGGCAGAGGAAGCGGCTTTTGCCCGGAAGCGGTCATTCTCCTGTTTGATGGATTGCGGGTCATTGTATGTTGCCATGGTAACTCTCCGATATGGTTGATCGTGTGAGGTTCTCGTACCGGGGGTGTCCGGCAGTGTACTGCTTCATTCCACGGAATGCACGGTGATGACCGGTGCTCCGCTGATCAGTTCCGCAAATCGCGGTGAAAATTCTAAAAAGTGCTTCGTTGCATTATGCCGGTCGATGGATGCCTGGTCCCGCCACTCCTCATAGAACATGAATTTGTTCTCTGCACCAAGATCTTCATAGAAGGAATAGTGCAGACAACCATCCTCAGCCCGGGACGGCGCGATCATGGAACGGCAGAGGGCCAGAAGCGCCTCGCGCCGGTCCGGTGCGGTGGAACAGAATACGGTGATGATCTTCATATCATGAGGTCCTGAAAAAGCGGCGGTCGAGTTCCGCCAGCGATAGTTTGATGAGTACCGGTCTGCCGTGTGGACAAACGTACGGCATCGATGTGGCGAACAACTGATCGATCAAAGTCCGCATCTCCACTTCCGACAGCCGGTCCCCTGCCTTGATTGCCGCCTTGCACGAGAATGACTTGGCGATATTGTCCCGCGCATCGAGTTTCACGCGGAGCTGATTGTTCTTGTATTCGTCCAGGATCTCCTGCAGGATGCCTGCTTCCGTACCAGCCTTCACTTCGGGAGGAACGCCCTCCAGAACGATCGTGTTCCTTCCGAACGGTTTCGACTCGAATCCGATCGATCCCAGATACGGCAGAAGGTCCTGCGCCAGAGCATGGTCCCCCGGCGGCAGCTGGATGGTCTGCGGGAAGAGCAGCTGCTGCGAGCTGGGCACGGCATTGTTCATCCTCGTCAATGCCCGTTCGTACAGGATACGTTCATGGGCAACATGCTGATCGATGATCATCAATCCGGATCGGATCTGTGTGAGGATGTACTTATTGTGCAGCTGCCAGATCCCTTTCCCTTCCAGCGCTTCGCTTTCCCTGGTGCCGTGCTGGAACTGGGTCTGAGTATCAACCGGTACCGGTCCGGCAGTGTTGGCAGAGGCGAATATCTGGTCCAGCGTTGAGCTGAGGTCGAACGGTACATCGTCGTTCTCTGACGGGACGGAGCGAACGGGTCCGCCGGGACCGAACAGTCCGGGCGATACCGGCGGTTGAGCAGACTGTTCTCCATACCAGCGCGGTTGTGCGATATGCTTCAGCGATGAGAATGGATCCGTTCCCGGACCCCGGAACTCGACCGTCGGGACGATATCATTCTTGCCGAGTGTTTTGCGTATCACCGAGATGACGATGCGGTAGATATTCTGCTCATCTGCGAATTTCACTTCCATCTTGGAGGGATGGACGTTCACATCGACCTTCTTCGGATCAAGATCGATGAAAAGCAGGAAGAACGGGAAGTTCCCTTTCTCCACGAGATGTTCGTATCCGGAAAAGACGGCATGATTGATGGACCGGTTGATGATGAAGCGTCCGTTCAGAAAGAGGAACTGATCCACTTTCGATTTCCGGGCGAAGTCCGGTTTGCCGATGTATCCGGAGAGGGTCAGGATCTCCGTCTCCTCATGCACCGGCAACATCGCGGCGAAATGGCGGTCACCGAACAGACTTTTCAGCCGCTCTTCCAGTGACTGCGACGGAAGCGCAAGGATCGTGTCGTCATCGCTGACGAACTCCAACGCGATCTCCGGCTTGGAGAGTGCCAACCGCTGCACTGTTTCATAGATATGTTTGAACTCGGTGTTGTTCGATTTCAGGAATTGTCGGCGGGCTGGCGTGTTATAGAACAAGTTCTTCACGCTGATGGTCGTTCCGATCTGATGGGCGGTCTTCCCCCGTTCGAGGAACTCGTTCGCTTCCACCCTCAGCAACGTCCCGACCTGATCGTTCTCCCGTCTGGTGCGCAGTTCCACCTGTGCAACGGCAGCGATCGACGCAAGCGCTTCACCGCGGAAGCCAAGAGTGCGGATGTTCTCCAGGTCATCATAGGTCGAGATCTTCGATGTCGCGTGCCGGAAGAAGGATTTCTCAGCATCCTCTTCGCTCATCCCTTTCCCGTTATCGATCACCTGGATGAGTGCTTTACCGGCATTCTTGATGGTGACAGCGATGGAGGTCGCACCGGCATCGATGGAATTCTCCAGAAGCTCTTTCACAACGGAATCCGGCCGCTGCACGACCTCCCCGGCCGCGATCTTATTGGCCAGATGGTCCGGCAATATATTGATGATGGATGTCATACAATGCCGCGGTCCTTATGGACGCAGCGTCACTCCCAATCCCGGTTGGTCGATCAGTGCAAGCTTTCCTTTGATGTTCCTGACCCCATCGAACGGATCGTTGGAGATCAACACATTACCGTCCAGGTCCGCATAATCCAGCAGCGGTGCAAGGTGTGCTCCGGCAGAGATACCGACCGCCGTCTCGATCATGCAGCCCATCATCACCTTCATGTTCAGGGCGCGGGCCGTGTTGATCATCCGCATCGCTTCACGCACGCCGGTACATTTCATCAGTTTGATGTTGATCCCGTCGAACGCTTCTGCAAGTTTCGGCACTTCGGAGAGACGAAGGACGCTCTCATCGGCAATGAGCGGCAGATCGGACTTATCCCGCAGCCATTTCATATCATCGAACTGTTCGGCAGGCATCGGCTGTTCTACAAACTCCACGTTCTGGTCCTTGAGCCATTTGATCCGTTCCAGCGCCAGGTTCCGGTCCTTCCAACCTTCGTTCGCATCCACATACAGCACCTTATCGGTCACTTTGCGAATGGTATTGATCATCTCTTCGTCATTATCCAGACCAAGTTTCACTTTGAGGATCGGGAAATCCGCTGCTTCCAGGACCTTCTGCTCCACCACTTCCTTGGAATCGATGGCGATGGTGAAAGAACAGGGGGCTGCTTTCGCGGGATTCAATCCCCACAGTTTATACAATGGAACACCGAGCTTCTTGCCGACCCAGTCATGCAACGCAAGGTCCACGGCGCATTTGGCGGAAGTGTTGCCGGGAGCGGCAGCATCGATGTAAGCGAGGATATCCTCCAGCTGCATCGGGGATTCGAATCGGGAAAGATCGAGTCCGGTGAAGAAGGCAGCGATGGTTTCCAGACTTTCTCCGTACCTCTTGGTAGGAGATGCTTCGCCATACGCAGTGATGCCGTCATGCACCAGTTCCAGAATGATCACCGGTGCGATATCCCTTGCACTCCGCGAGATGCGGAAGGTATGTTTCAAACGCAGATCGTATTGTTTCCAACTGAGTTTCATCGCGATGTCCTTCTTCCTGTTTATGGACGTTCTTTTTCGAACAGTGCTTCAACGAATTTCTCGGAATCGAACGGCTGAAGGTCGTCGATCTTCTCCCCTACACCAATGAACCGGACGGGGACTTTGAGCGCATTGCTGACTGCAAAGATCACTCCTCCTTTGGCGGTACCATCCAGTTTGGTGATGACGAGTCCCGTGAGTCCCACTGCTTCATTGAACAGTTTCGCCTGCTGAATGGCATTCTGTCCGGTCGTCGCATCGAGCACCAGCAGAACTTCATGCGGAGCTTCAGCACTCACTTTGGTGATGACGCGTTTGATCTTCTTCAATTCTTCCATCAAATTCGTCTTGGTGTGCAGGCGTCCGGCGGTATCGATGATGACCACATCCGCCGAACGGGATTGTGCCGCTTTCACCGTATCGAACGCCACGGACGCAGGATCCGAACCTTGTCCCTGCTGGATGATCTCCACGCCGGCACGTTTCCCCCATACTTCGAGCTGTTCATTCGCTGCGGCACGGAACGTGTCCGCTGCACCGATCAGGACATTCTTCCCGGCCGTCCGATAGTTGTGCGCCAATTTTCCGATGGTCGTCGTCTTGCCGACACCGTTCACCCCGACGACCATGATAACATACGGTTTGGTGTGCGGCGGAAAAGAGAATGGATCCTCCGCACCGAAGGTGTGTTTCGTTAAGGCATTCGTGATCTCTGAACGGACGAGTTCATTGAGTTCTTCCTGTGATTCGTACTTGTTCTCCTTTGTACGACGTTTGATACCGTCAATGATCCTGCGGCTGGTATCGACTCCGACATCGCTGGTGATGAGGATCTCCTCCAACTGTGTCAGGAATTCGTCATCGATCTTCCCTTTTGCAAAGATGAGCCGGTTGACCTTCGCGACAAGCGTTTCGCGCGTTTTGGCCAACCCTTCCTTCAATCGTGATAATTTGAATGCGTCAAAGAATCCCACAATAATCCTTATGAATTGTTCGATTGCCCGTGATGTTCACGGAGCGTCGAGAAAAACCGTTGAGCGTAGACCAGGAATGAATATCCCAGCAAGACCAATGTCAGCCAAAGGAAGAATTGGTAAATGTTCTCCAGTGACGGATACCGCAATACCGGAAAGACGAGGGTCAACGCAAGAATGGAGACCGCAACTTTGCCGGACATGAGTGATGGCAGGATGATGCCGGTCCGCTGTTTCACGTACAATCCGGCAAGGAAGATGATGACATCCCTTCCGAGCACGACAAGTGTGAACCATACAGGAATATCGCCATAAATGGTCAGCATTACAACCACCACAGCGACGCTCACTTTGTCCGCTAGCGGATCGATGATCTTCCCGAATTCAGAGACCTCGTTACGGATGCGGGCCACATAACCATCCAACGCATCCGTGGCAACGGCGACCAGGATGATGAGCAGCGCGATCTCCCGGTGGAACGTCATCGGCGTGACGAAGAAATACATCGCCGGCAGCATCAGTACGATCCTGCTGAGGGAGAGCATGTTCGATATGGTCCAGATCCTTCCCTGCATCATCGTATCACGGCGAATTTTCCCATGGTGGTACCGATCGGTTCATTCGTTTCGTTCATTTGCTCAACACGATACAAATAGATTCCTGTGGAAACAAGATTGCCGCCGGATGTCCTTAAATTCCAACTGATCCCCTCGGTCCCCGTCCGCTCGCTTAAGGTCACGAGTTTCTCTCCGGTCGGAGCAAAGATGGATATCCGGCAGTTGACGGGGATATTGATGAACGTGACGGCTGACCGGTCGCGCACCGGATTTGGATAGACAATGATATCCTTAAGGGACGATGTCTCTTGCGCAATGGAGAGCAGTTGTCCCTTGCCCAGATTCAACGGCGTACCGCTCTCATCGGTCACCGATCCATCGATGTATACTTCGATCCTTGTCGCGATCCGCGTGATGTCTTCGGACAAGTTCACGTGAACGGATGACGGTGAGATCGAATCGACGGAAAGGACTGCGAACGAACGAACGACAGTCCGCACGGAAAAATGTGCTCTATTGCTTGCAGATGGCCCATCGACAGGTTGATTGAATACCACGCGAAGGATCCTGCTGCTCAACCGTTCGACGGTTCGGACCAGAAAAAGGTCAGGAGCCGTCATCGTAGTCGAAAAATGATAGGTCATGGATGTATCAGCAGCCATCCCCTCAGCATCCTTCAATGAACGGACCTTCAACGTATGGCTCCCAGCCGGTAACGTTACCGGAAATGTTACCATGAGACTTTGCAGTGAGACCCAATTCACTCCGGACGATGGAATCCTTGAATCCAGGATGAACTTCATTCCCGCAGCATCTCGCTCCGCGATCGGCGATGAAAGTGTGAGCAGCAATTGCTCCAGATTCGCTTGCAGGATCTCTGTGATGATCGGAGCAGCATGCGGAACGGATGTGGACACAACCGACATCGCACTCTCGCCCGGACCCACCGCACTGACAGCGTAAAAGTACCGAACGCCGGTCAGGACTGCCGTATCGATGAACGATGTCACAGCACCGACCGAACTCAACAACGTCAAAGAATCCTTCTGTGTTCCCCGGAACACTTTATGGGATGTTGCTGAAGAGATCCAATCGATCCGCACAGAACCGGCAGAGACGGATGCGGCCGTCACACCGAACGGAGTCGGCACCGTACTGCCGCCGCTGACG
>JAVBYA010000429.1 GCA_030824295.1 Bacteroidota bacterium | reverse complement strand
TCTCCGCAACGCTGCTCCGGCAGAAGCGGGATTCGATCCCGATTCGCTCCTCCGGGTCGATGCGGTCATCAACAAAGCGATCGCCGATTCCGGTTTTCCCGGCGCGGTGCTGCTGGTGGCGAAGGATGGTATGATCGTCCATGAGAAAGCGTACGGCCGTTTCACCTACGATGCAGATGCCGAGATGATGACGACGGATGCGATCTTCGATCTTGCTTCCGTAACGAAAGTGATCTCCACGACCAGTGCGATGATGAAGCTGGTGGAGGAGAAGCGTGTATCGCTGGACGATCCCATTGTGAAGTACTTCCCGGCGTTCGGACAGAACGGGAAGGAGAAAATAACGCTCTATAATCTGCTCGTCCACAACAGCGGACTCCAGGCGTGGCGCAAATACTACGAGTTCTGCGATTCTCCGCAGTGCGTTCTCGATTCCATCTTCGCTGCGCCGCTCATCTATCGGACCGGGGATTCCACGCTTTACAGCGATCTGGGACTCATCACCACCGGGAAGGTCATCGAAAAAGTGACCGGCACAACGCTGGACAGATATGTCGATTCCGTTTTCTTCCGTCCTCTGGGAATGAAGAACACCATGTACAATCCTTCTGCATCGCTCATGAAGAGACTCGTTCCGACCGAGATCGATTCCCTCTGGAAGAAGACCTTCCAGGCAGTCCGCGGGCGAGTGCATGACGAGAATGCCGCGACGCTCGGCGGCGTATCCGGACATGCGGGACTCTTCTCCACAGCATCGGACCTTGCGAAGATCCTGCAGATGGAGCTCAACGGCGGCATGTATAATGGACGCCGGTATCTCGACTCTGCGACCATCGCCCGGTTCATCACTCAGCAGGACCCGCGGAGCAGCCGCGCCATCGGCTGGGATACGCGGTCAGCAGGACGCTCCTTCTCCGGACGGTTCACCTCGGCGCGCACGTTCCTCCACACCGGGTTCACCGGCACATCCGTCGTGGCCGACCCGGAAAAGAATGTCATCGTGATCTTCTTGACCAATCGGGTCTATCCCACGCGCAATAATTCCGCCCTCACGCGCGTCCGCCCCGCAGTGCATGATGCGGTGTTCGGTGCCATCCGTCGATGACTGTCTCCTTCAACTGATTTGTTTTATAGGTGACAGTCATCTCGTAATTCTTCCCGAAGCCCGTGTCAGGGTTTAAAACCTTGACGCGGGTCCTTCTTGATTCTCTCACCTTCAAAGCCAATACACGACCGCATTGTCCTGTTAACACAATACCATCCCGCAAATACGTTATAGCGAATGTAGGAATTTAGAGGTACTTTTCAGTCATGGCATGACTTAAGTGATGCCATGACTGTTTCGGAGGCCCGATGAAAACTCTCCTTATTCTCTTCTGCAGCTGCTTACTCATCAATACGACATCTGCACAAACTCTGCAATTGACATCCGGACCAGGGGATGAATTGAATCCTTCGGTCGCCAGAACGGTGTACTACAATTCCTATGAATGGCTGGTGTTCGAGCGCCAGACACCGGATTCTTCATTCATCGTTGGGAAACAATGGATGGGGCCCGGACTGTGGGATTCTTCGGAAGTGATCATTGCCCGGAGCGGAACACCGGAGCTTCTGAAATATCCCGAAGTGTGTTTCAAATACAAATATGGAATTGTTGGGTGGCAGCAATTATATCAGGGAAGATGGCGGCTGTTGTATAGTATGTATTCGCATGACCGTTCACATTGGAGTGCTCCGGCCTTATTGACGAGCGATACACTTAATAATAGCAATGTCCGTATCCAGTCCATTCAACCTGATTCTCAGTTCTTCATGACATGGCAAAGCGGTACGGCTATTCGATACCGGAAAGTCCCGGCCGGAACCGCCGGATTGAACGATACCATCGCCGTATCGGATGACGATTCTGTCCAATATGATATGATGTCCAATGGATACGATATGGCATCGGTCATTTGGACGGTGAAACATTCCAACAATAATTCCAAGGCAGTCATCAGGGATATCCGTTTCGGCACGAAGGATTCCTTATACTTCATCGACACGATGAAGATCCCGATACCGGTCCGGAGACCACGGTACATTCAATCCTACGGCTGGAGGAAAATTGTCTTCGAATCCCCCCGGTCCGCGGATTACAAGGATGTCTATATCAATACTGTTTCTCCACCATATTCACCTCCATTCATTCCGTACAAGATCTCAACCTCTTCACTCTCTGCATACAATGCGCGCGGATTTATCAATCCTGTCATCACTCAGCCGTCCGATCAGCCGGCCATCGATCAGGCGCCGTACGGTCACTTGATCGCCTATCAGGTGAGCAAGTCACCGGAATCAGCGCACATCAGCGACAGTTCATTCATCCGGATCACCACCCGGTTGTCTTCCGATTCCATCCAAAGCAACGGATTCAATCGGAATCCCGTTCTAGGATCTCGCATCACCTATCAGGTAGGCAATTCTGTCGGTGCCCACATCCCGGTTGTGTGGGAAAGCAATCGGAGCGGTGCGACGCACTTGTATTCCCAAATGTATCTGGTAGATATTTTGGATGATGTTGACCAACGAACGGATGTTCTGCCGTCATATCAACTGGATCAGAACTACCCCAATCCCTTCAATCCTTCCACCACTATCCGGTATCACGTTGCTGCCGCCGGACCTGTGACGCTGACGCTGCATGATGTTCTCGGCAGGACTGTTGCCGTGCTTGCGGACCGGCACCATTCGGCGGGGGAGTATCACGTTGAATTCTCCGGCGGTTCGCTTTCAAGCGGCATCTATTTCTACCGGATGCAGGCAGGACGGTTCATACGATCAATGAAAATGATCCTGCTGAAATAATGGGGTGCTTTCAAGCCTGGCGATCCAATCCTCGAACATCGGTCGATTCGTCGAAGTCTGTCACCTTCAATTCCGACGGATGCCCGATCGTTCAGGTGATACGTAATAACGCAGTCTATGCTGCCATTTCAGATCCAACGAAAGGTCCTATGAAATCTACCTTCTACGCATGCATTCTCTTCCTGCTTAGTGCACTGCACGCAGCGCCGGCACAGACCATCTCCGATACCAGTTCTGCCGCTCCGCGGTCACCGTTCGGAAAGAGGACGTACGCACTCACCGGGAGTGTTTCCTACAATTCCACATCGTATGATGATCCTGACCAGTCCACTACAACATTCAATGTTGCCCCTTCCTTCCTTTATTTCACTTCCGCGAAGTTCGCCTGGGGCGGTCAGATCGTCTATTCTGCGCTCAGCAGCAGGAGCAAATATGGGAAGTCGGGCACAGCGGTGATGGGGGTCGGACCTTCCTTCCGGCTGTATCCGCTTGATGCTGCACCGCTGTTATTCTTCTCAGCCAGTGTCTATATGACGAGCATCTCTTCCTACAGCGGGGATATATCGGTCAGCGGACCGACATCCAGTTATGGCGCCGTGAGTATCGGTTATGATATCCTGACATCAAGCATGTTCGCATTCGAACCATACATTGAATACCGTAGCCGCATCCTGGAGAATGCCACCGCAGCAGGAGGGGTCACCTTCGGCGTTACGTTCGTTTCGTTCCATCCTTAAACCCGTATTGGACTCATGCCATGAATGTATCAGGACGATTACCAGGAGCACAACCATGCACATGACAGACTTCCCGTTCACCGCTACCGACTGGTCCATAGTGGAGCGGACCGAACATCCGGGGGAGACCGGAACAGCGTTCTGGCGGACCAAACAGTTCGGCACAATACGGGTCCGGATGGTGGAGTATACGCCCGGATACAAGGCGGACCATTGGTGCAGCAAAGGACACATCCTGCTCTGCCTTGGGGGAGAACTGAAGACCGAACTGCAGGACGGACGCATCATCACCCTCACGCCGGGTATGAGCTACCAGCTGGCAGATGATGCTGAACCGCACCGCTCGTTCGCACCGCTCGGTGCAACCCTCTTTATCGTCGATTGATGACTGTCTCCTTCCACTGGTTTGTTGTATAGGTGACAGTCATCTCTCCTAACGCTGCGCGCCACTTGAACACCTCGTACATCATTCATCGATCTTTTCATGCCTATTCTCTGAACAACATCTCTCAGCAATAGTTCTACGCATTCACGTCATTGCGCACTTCAGATCGTCATTCTATATTGACGCTATCCACGACAGAACACCCCTGCGCCGCGTGTCGTTGACTCCGCTCCATCCCGTATTTTCATCCTGACGAACTGCGACACGCACACCCAAACAGACGAACCACACTCCGCACCGGAGTGCTGCCTTGCTGCCGAACCATGCTCTATTCTTCGCACGGCTACGCCTGACGGAACCGGAGGTCCATACCGCAAACCCGCCGCACTGATACGGGCGTCACAGAAAGGGAGGATACCGCCTTAAAAAAACCGGCCGACAATAAAGGAGAAGTGATCATCTACACAACGGAGAGCGGCCATGACGCCATTGAGGTCCGATTGGAGGATGAGACCGTTTGGCTGACTCAAAAGCAAATGGGAGCACTGTTTGGAAGAGATTATAAAACTACCGCCAAACATGTAAAAAACGTCTTTGGGGAAGGGGAATTAAAACAGAAATCAACTGTCGCAAATTTTGCGACAGTTCAAACGGAGGGAGGAAGGACGGTTTCGAGGGATATTGAGTATTACAACCTTGATGTAATTATCTCCGTCGGTTACCGCGTTAAATCTAAACGGGGGACACAATTCGTTTGGAGGACGAGACCGTTTTGTTGACCCAATAACAAGTGGCTGAATTGTTCCAACAGACCGTTGCCAATATCAACACACATCTTGGCCGGATATATTCTGAAAAGGAATTGGAAAAAGATTCAACTATTAAGGAATCCTTAATAGTTCAAACTGAGGGAAACCGTCGGATTTCGAGGAAATTGACTCTCTACAACCTTGATGTCATCATTTCTGTCGGTTATCGGGTAAGATCCAGACAAGGAACGCAGTTCAGGATCTGGGCAACTCACGTTCTCCGCGATCATCTCATCAAAGGATATACGCTCAATAAAAAGGCATTGGACAGGACCACCGCGGGCATTGTTGAGCTTCAAAGAACCATCAACATCATAACCAGCGTTCGCAATAAAAAACTCACTTCCGATGAAGCCCAGGGACTGCTGACGATCATCAAGAACAAAGACCTGCACTTATCTGTAAGTCTTTTCCCTTAGTATTGAATAAGTGCGATGGCCGCGAAATTTAGGAGGATTGAGCGAATGGGAAAGCCCTGCCCGCTGCGCGTTCAGGCGGGGATGAATTGACGGGATTTTATTAGATGAAATGTGGGACAGATGTCAATTACAGCGGATAGTCACCCTGAGCGACGCCGGCAGTATTTCTTGAATGCGGAGTCTCCCAAAGGGATCCCTTCGGGGGAAGGGTCTTTTACTACTTTTCTTGTGCCGACCCGCTTTGGGTTACACGTCGGCATCCCTTCGGGGCCCCGTCAAGAAAAGTAGGAGAAGTGTTTTTTGACAAATCAATTTATATATAAAGGGGAACCGTGCGATTATCTCTCATAAGAATGATCGTACCGTCAGATCAATGACACAGCTTTTACGGCTCTCGCCCTGCTGATCGCCGAAAGCAACCCCAAAGAGAAAGAACAGATGATCGCGTTGATCGCGCATCTGCTGACGAGCGGACGGTGAATGGCCTGCCAGCAGGCAGCAGCCTTGTCAAGAGTATAAAAAAGTCCTACCTTAACCTTGACAAGACTGATCACCAATGAAATCCCATCTCTTCAAATCCAAACTCTTCTCCTACCCCGGCAAAGGGGGATGGACCTTTGCGGTTGTACCGAAGAAGCATGCGCCCGCCGCCAAGCTGGCGTGGGGACGCACACCGGTCATCGCCGTACTTGACGGCCAGGAGTGGCGCACGAGCGTCTGGACCGAGAAGAGCGGCCGCGTGCTGCTCCCGCTTCCCAAGAAGATCCGCAAACAGTACACGGACGGCGATACCGTCCTGCTCGAACTGACCTACCTGCTCTGACCCGCAGCCACAGTTGCTACGCTTGCCAAGGCTTATCAGAAACAAAAATCGATTGCCCGATGAGGTTCTAAACCCATCAGGTATTTCATTTTTCACCCAAAAGTACGTAATTCAATTTACTTACTAAAAGGAGAAGTATGCGCCAGACGGTTCGCATCGAATCAATCCAACAAAATATTTTCATCATTCGGAAGCAACGGGTCATGCTCAATGCACATCTCGCAGATCTTTATGGAATTGAGACACGTGTGCTGATGCAAGCTGTTAAACGCAATGCAGATCGATTCCCGGATGATTTTATGTTCGAGTTGACCAGAGAAGAGATCAATAGGATATCACAATTTGTGACATCCTTAAAGTTCTCAAAAGCAGTCTATGTTTTTACTGAACAAGGCGTTTCAATGTTATCCAGTGTCATAAATACACCAAGAGCAGTTCATATTAATATAGCTATCATGCGCACATTTGTAAAAATACGCGAAATACTTCACAACCATAAGGATCTCATGAGAAAACTGGAGAACCTTGAACAGAAATACGAATCACATGATCTTCAGATCAAAGCTGTTTTCGATGCGATCCGGCAATTGATGGAACCGGCGAAAAAGAAGCCGTATAAAGTTGGATTTTGAAATGATCTTCCTTGAGAAAGACCTAAACCGTTCAGCACATTACCACCCAAGGATATAGTGTCCCAGCCCTACTAACTGACCCGCCGGCCCCAATCCCGCGCAGGAGTATTGCACCCGTTGCGTTTCCTCCTGATTAACGTAAATCCTTTTGGTTTGGCACAGTTCGCTTCTCCATTCTACATTCTGCATTCTGA
Organism: Bacteroidota bacterium; assembly: GCA_030824295.1. Lineage (GTDB taxonomy): Bacteria > Bacteroidota > Ignavibacteria > UBA10030 > UBA8401 > UBA8401. Next base: position 86 of record JAVBYA010000429.1, on the reverse strand, counting down.
ATTATGAATTAGCATAGTTCTTTTTGCCTCTCCGGTAAACCCAACCCCGCCTCTGACTTTAGCACCCACCCACTGATTTCGTCTCG
>JAVBYA010000412.1 GCA_030824295.1 Bacteroidota bacterium | reverse complement strand
TTCATGCTGGGAAGGCGCATCTCCCGCGTTTGCATTGCGCATCAGCTGGAATCCCTCCCACAGCTGATACGTGACATCCGATTGCCGTATCTCATACATGCGGACGGGGGTACTCTTGATCCGGAACGCTTTGCTGCTCTTTTGTTGTGCGATTCCGGGCATCGCAGCACAATAAAACAGCGCGATAATCGTTAATATAGAGATACGGGGTGAACTCATAGGATAATTGTAACCGTTTCTTCCTTCAATTACAACGTTCTTTCGCATTTCAGCAGTACTTTGCTTACTTTCTTCCTCACAGAAAAGGGACCGAATGAAACTCCTCTATACATATCTCAAGAACTATTGGACGCTGGTGCTCATGGCATTGTTCCTTGCCACGATCAACCAGACCTTTTCCTTGCTTGACCCTCTCGTGTTCCGGTACGTCATCGACAATTACGCGATGAAGTTCAGCGAATACACCACGGAACAGTTCCTTCAGGGGGTCATCGGGTTGCTGCTGGTTGCCATGGGTGTGGCATTCGTTTCACGCGTAGCGAAGAATTTCCAGGATTATTACATCAATGTCATCACGCAGCGCCTCGGAGCTCAGATCTATGCCGACGGTCTGAAACACTCATTGGAACTTCCCTATTCTGTCTTCGAGGACCAGCGGAGCGGTGAGACGCTGGGGAAACTCCAGAAGGTCCGCACCGATGTTGAACGGCTCATCTCCGCCTCCATCAATATCCTGTTTACAACGCTCGTCGGCATCACCTTCGTGATGATCTACTCTATGTCCGTCCATTGGGTCATCGCCCCTCTGTATTTCTCAACAGTTCCCATCCTTGCCATTCTCAGTTCAACACTCAGCAAGAAGATCAAGGTCATCCAGAAGTCGATCGTCGGCGAAACGACAGCGCTTGCAGGGTCAACGACCGAATCGCTGCGCAACATCGAACTGGTGAAGAGTCTCGGTCTCGCAACACAGGAGATCGACCGGCTGAACAATACCACACAGAAGATCCTCGGCCTCGAACTGAAGAAGGTCAAGTATATCCGCGGTCTCAGTTTCATCCAGGGAACGTCGGTCAATTTCCTGCGGACGCTGATACTGTTCTCCATGCTCTATCTGATCTTCACGCAGCAGATCACCGTCGGACAGTTCTTCTCTCTCTGGATCTATTCGTTCTTCATCTTCGGTCCGCTGCAGCAGATGGGCGACATCATCAACATCTACCGCGAAGCTGAGGTCTCCCTCGCGAATTTCGAGACCATCATGAATACCCCGAAGGAACCGAAACCCTCGTCCCCCGTGGTTGTTCAGAATATCGCCACGCTGGCATTCTCTGATGTTTCCTTCCAGCATCAATCGGCCAATACGGCTGCTCTGAACAGCATCTCATTCAAGACCAAGGTCGGTGAGACCATCGCATTCGTCGGACCCTCAGGCGCAGGCAAGACGACGCTCGTAAAACTCCTCGTCGGTCTGTACCGACCCCAGTCCGGGAAAGTGCTCTACAACGGAAAGAATTTCGATGAGATCGACTTCGATGTGCTGCGGGAACGGATCGGATTCGTCACACAGGATACCCAGCTCTTCTCCGGTTCGATCCGTGAGAACCTGCTGTTCGTGAATCCTGCCGCAACGGATGCGGAGTGTCTGGATGTGCTGAACAAGGCCGCTTGTCAGTCCCTGCTGGCACGGGCGGATAAAGGACTCGACTCCATCATCGGCGAAGGAGGCGTGAAGGTCTCCGGCGGAGAGAAGCAGCGGCTCTCGATAGCCCGTGCTCTGCTCCGCAATCCGAATCTTCTTATCTTCGATGAGGCGACATCCTCGCTTGATTCATTGACCGAAGAAGAGATCAGTTCGACGATACGCGAGATCTCCGCACGTAAGGATCTCATTACCATTCTCATCGCCCACCGTCTCTCCACGGTGATGCATGCGGATACCATTCACGTTCTGGAAAAAGGAAGAATCGTTGAATCCGGATCACACGCGAGATTGCTGAAGCAGAAGGGCTTGTATTACGCACTCTGGAGACAGCAGGTGGGTGAACAGACGACCACGGCAAAGGTTGCAGCAAAAGGCCGTAAACGTCTCATTACGAATTAATCTCTTGATTAACAGAGAATGAAATGGCAAAGCTGACAAACAAAAAGAAGATCACAAAACAATCCGCAGTTGTCGATTGGAATACGGCACTTCGTCCATTATTGAAGAGATACCGGGGCCGGAAACATCCTCTGGAGTATCAAAATGCTTACCAGCTCATCGTGATGATCGTCCTCTCGGCACGTTCCTCCGATGCCATTGTGAACAAACAAGCGCCCGCGCTATTTACAGCATATCCGGATTTCAAATCCTTATCAAAAGCGGACCCGGAATCGCTGTACCCGCTCATCAAAGGTCCGGGATACCGTCATAAAGCGGAATACATCATCGGCATAGCAAAGGATGTCGTTGACACCGGAACGATCCCGGAGGATATCGATGGGTTGACGCAGTGGAAAGGATTCGGCAGGAAGTCCGCGAATGTCTATATGAGTCAGATGGGATTGAAGGCGGAAGGGATCATCGTGGATCTGCACACGCTCCGCGTGACACCGCGGCTTGGCATTGCAACCTCCGATGATCCGAAGAAGTTGGAAACGGAATTGATGGAGAAGATCGACAGGAAGCACTGGCATCAAGCCGGAATGGCACTCACCTTCCTCGGGCGCGAGACCTGCCGTCCCACAGACCCGCATTGCGATGACTGTCTGATGAATCCTGTCTGCGGTTATTTCAAGGAACAGAAGTGAGGAACATTATAGCCTCGATAGGTCATCGCTGCACTCCACGTGCGCAAGACCGGCTTGAACCAACCCGCTTCAATTGCTGCTGCTCTGCTGCGTGAGCAAAACCCCGCTGATGGTGATGCTCCCTCCGATCACGAAGAGCAGGGTCACCGGCTGGTCCAGGAAGATCACTGCCAGGATCGTCGTCAGGATCGGCTGCGCATTGGCGAACACCGCCACCTTCGCAGTATCCATCCTCCCTAAGGCATAGAACCACAGCATATACGAGACGACGGAAGTTCCCAAGCTGAGGTACAGGATGCCTCCCCAATCAGCAGAACTGATCTCCGGGAATCCTTCGATTGCGATCTGCGCCAATCCGACCGGAAGGAACATCGCCGCCCCGCCGATCATCGAGAGCACCGTAATGTGGAACGCGCCGTATTTCTTCACTAGTATCTTTCCCTGGATCGCGAACAATGCCCAGGCGATCACGGCAAAGAAGATCATGATGTTCCCGTACGCAAAATCGGAAGAGAAATCGATCCCCCGTTCGAAGATGACGATCGTGATCCCGGCGAAGGCAATGGCGATACCGATCACTTTCAACCGCGTCATCGACTCCTTCAGAATGAAATAGGAGAACACCAGGATGAGTGCCGGCGTCATGGCATAGAGCAATGCTCCGTTGGCCGCCAGGGTGAATTTGATGCCGTAGAGATAGAGGAACTGGTTCATCGGCACTGCCAAAAAGGAAAGCCACAATAACCGCGGAAGGTCCTGCCGCTCCACTTTGATGCGCCGCTCCCGGACCAGGAACATCACGAGCATTGCCAGCAGTGAGACGCAATTCCGAAGGAACGTGAGAATGACCGGATCGACATGAACGGTCACGGTCTTCGCGACCAGGTGGGTCCCGGCTGCCAGTAATTGCTGGAAGATCAAGATGAAATAGATGCTCATGGGGTACGCGGGACTCCGGCGGATTTTTTCGTTCGGGAAGATTTGGTATATTGTTCACCGGACTTTCGGCTCCAATATACCTTAACTTTTCCAGACTATGAAACGCACAGAGACGCTCTTTTTGATCGATTCGATGGGGATCGCGTACCGGAGTTACTTCGCGTTCGCACAGAACCCGTTGATCAATTCCAAAGGTGAGAATACGAGTGCCATCTATGGCTTCGTCAACTATCTGAACAAGATCCTGGACGAGCAGAAACCGGATTATATCGCAGCGGTATTCGATACCGAGAAACCGACCTTCCGTCATATCGCCTATAAGGAATACAAAGCGACACGCAACAAGATGCCGGACGATCTGGCGGCTTCCCTCTCCTATCTGAAGGATGTCGTGAAAGCATTCAACGTGCCGGTGCTGGAATTGGATGGATACGAAGCGGATGACATCATGGGTACGCTGGCGAAACGAGCGGAGAAGGAAAAGATCTCGACGTTCCTCGTTACATCGGACAAGGATTTCATGCAGCTCGTCTCCTCGCGGACGAAGATCTATCGCCCCGGGAAGTTCGGGAATGAGGATGAGATCGTCGGCGAAGAAGGCGTCATGGAGAAGTTCGGCGTCACACCGGACCGGGTGATCGATATGCTGGGACTGATCGGCGATTCATCGGACAATGTACCGGGCGTACCGGGCGTCGGTCCGAAGACCGCGCTCCCGCTGGTCCAGAAATACAAGACCATAGAGAAGATTCTTGAGAATGTTGACAACATCCCGCAAAAGGGACTGCAGGAGAAGCTCCGCACGAACCGTGAATTGGCGCTCCTCTCCAAGCATCTCGTGACGATCGATGTGAACGTACCGATCACCGCAGACCTTCATCAGCTGAAGGCGGCACCCAAGGACGTCCCCGCTCTCATCGAACTGTATGACAGACTCGAATTTCGGACCTTCGCCAAACGGCTCCGCAGCGGAGCTGAACCTGCATCGACCTCACGAGTTGCGGCCCCTGTTGCGGCAGCGGAAGTGCCGGCGGCGCCTCCAGTAGAGCTTCGCACCATCGCAACATCGGAACACACGTATATCATCATCCGCACGGATAAAGAATATCTGAAACTCCTCAGCGAGTTGAAGAAGAGCAAAGCATTTGTCTTTGATACTGAAACGACCTCCACCGATGCACTGCGGGCAGAATTGGTCGGTATCTCCTTCTCCCTCGTGCCGAACATCGCATACTACCTTCCCGTGATCGATGACGATCCCGCAGAGAGCTCCGGCGACCTTTTCTCTCAATCGGCCACAAAGAACCGCGAAGGATTCCCGCTGAAGCGGGTCGTGAAGGACCTCTCTCCTCTCTTTTCCAATGCGAAGATCCGCAAATACGGACAGAATGTGAAGTATGATGCGCTTGTCCTCTCCTCGAAAGGGATCGATATCGCCGGCGTCGGTTTTGATACGATGATCGCTGCGTATGTCCTCCGTTCAGACAGGCAGCATTCCCTGGATTCACTGGCTGAGGAGCATCTTCAGTACCGGATGGTCTCCTTCAAGGAGCTGACCGATAACGGGAAGAAAGATATCCGTTCCATCCCCGTCGATGAGGTCGGTGCCTATTCCGCCGAGGATGCCGATATCACACTGCAGTTGGTCGATGTCCTGAAGCCGCAGGTGGAATCACAAGGAGCACTTGCCTTGTGCAATGAGATCGAATTCCCCCTTATCGAGGTGCTCACACGGATGGAGACGAGCGGCGTGAAGCTGGATACTGCGTTCCTTGCATCCATGTCCGGTGAGATCGGTACAGCGCTGGACCGTCTGATCGCCGATATCTATTCCCTTGCCGGTGAGAAGTTCAACATCAATTCCACCCAGCAATTGGCGAAGGTCCTGTTTGAAAAACTGAAACTCCGGTCGGCAAAGAAGACAAAGACCGGTTACTCCACCGATGTCGCCGTGCTCGAATCATTGCGCAGCGAACATCCGATCGTAGCGCAGCTGCTGGAGTACCGGCAGCTTCAAAAACTGAAATCCACCTATGTCGATGCGCTGCCGAAGCTCATCAACCCCCGCACCGGCAAGTTGCACACCTCCTTTAATCAGACCGTCGCCGCCACCGGACGTCTCTCCAGCAGCGATCCGAATCTGCAGAACATTCCCATCCGCACAGAACTCGGCCGGAAGATGCGCAAAGCGTTCATCCCCTCCCTGCCGGGCTCCAGCATCCTCTCCGCCGACTATTCCCAGATCGAACTTCGCATCATGGCGCATATCTCCGGTGATCCCGGCATGACCGAGGCCTTCAAGAACCGTGAGGACATCCATGCTTCGACGGCTGCGAAGGTCTTCGGTGTTGTTCAGCAGGATGTCACGCGGGACATGCGGCGAAAAGCAAAAGAGGTGAACTTCGGCATCATGTACGGCATCGGTCCGTTCGGTCTCGCATCACGTCTGGATATCACACAAGCAGAAGCAAAGGAGATCATCCAGCGGTACTTCGAGCGGTTCCCGAATGTGAACCATTACATCAACACCACCATGGCCTTCGCGCGCGAACACGGATATGTGGAAACGCTCCGGGGACGGCGCCGGTACATCGCGGATATCAACAACAAGAATCAGAACATCCGTTCCAATGCCGAACGGCAGTCCATCAATATGCCGATCCAAGGCACGGCGGCCGACATGATCAAGATCGCCATGGTGAACATCGACCGGGAGATGCAGGCGAAGAAGATGAAGAGCGCCATGGTCCTTCAGGTGCATGACGAGTTGGTATTCGATGTCGTGAAAGGTGAAGAGGCCGCAATGAAGAAACTGGTGGAACGGGAGATGCGCGATGCTATGCCGTTGGATGTCCCGGTAGAAGTGGAATTGGGGACCGGAAAGGATTGGCTGGAAGCCCACTGACCGATGGAATGCCCTGCAACGACAAGAGCCCTTACCGGTATTCCGGAAGGGCTCTTGTCATTTTGCGAAGTTCCTGTGCTCAGCTCCGTTTTGCGGGCCTGCGGACGATGATCAGTATTCCGAACACGATGAATGCTGCCGGCCAGTATTGACGGACCGCCTCTTTCACATCGCTCGGGTACAGGTACCCCACTTCGGTCATCATGAAAGCAACGCCCAGACCGATGAAGATCAAGGACGGTACCAAAAGATGGAAATCCCGGAAATTGAAGACAAAAAGCATCGCAAAGGACAATCCGGTC
>JAVBYA010000295.1 GCA_030824295.1 Bacteroidota bacterium | reverse complement strand
TTGGACAATGGTCCGGCAATGAGCTCCGCGACCTGGCGGCCGGTGACATCGTAGACATGCAGCGACGTGAACGCGTCCGACGTCAGTGCGAAACGGATCATCGTGGAAGGGTTGAACGGATTCGGATAGTTCTGCTGAAGCGTGAACGAAACCGGCACACGTTCCGGCATACGCTGTACGCCGGTGAGCGGACTGGAATATTCCATCGGTGCCAGGACGGACGAAGCCGTTGCGATACCGAGCTGCAGCTCCGTGTTCCTTCCCCAACCATAGAGTTTGTTATTGGTACCGATCGCCGTACTGTGATAGTTCCCTGCCGATACATCCATCCATCCGGCGATATCTGCCGGCATCAACACCGGTGTCGGGATCCCCACCTGCGTGGTCGTTCCGGTCCCCAGCATTCCGAGATTGTTGGCACCCCACGCATAGAGTCTGCCGTTCGCAGCAATGGCGAGCGTATGACCGTAACCGGCAGTCACCTTCTTCCATCGGAACATGGTCGTATCGACATTCTCCGGGAACTGCACGCGGGTCAGGCGGACAGCGTTCGCCGAGACCGCTTTACCGAGACCGAGCTGCTGCTGGCTGTTGTTGCCGATGGCATAGAGCTGACCGTTATCCGCCTGAGCAATGGCATAGTACACTCCGGAAACGATGGAGGTGAATTTCACCTGCGTTGAATCGAGTCCCACGGGGTAGAAATGTTTCTTCGGCAGCAATACATCGGTCGGGAATTGTACACCGATCTGCCGGCCCCATTCGTAGACGAATCCATTGTTCCCCACGGCGATGGTGTGCACATAGCCGGCGGCGATGGAAATGAACCGGAACGTTGCCGAGTCGGCATCCGCCGGAACGCGAACGCGCAACGGCTTGTTCGTATATGCCTTGTCACCTTTTCCTAATTGTCCATTGTTATTGTTGCCCCATCCATAGAGCACACCGTCACTGCCTATGCCGAAGCTGCTGGAGTTCCCTGCTGCGATGCTCTTCCAGGTGAAGGTCATTGAATCGACGCCGTCCGGATACAGCACGCTGATCGGAATCGTGGGTGTTGCGGACCAGTCCGAACCGCTCCCCAACTGACCCCAGTTGTTATCGCCCGCCGCAAAGAGTTTACCGTTGGCGGCAAGATACAATCCATGAGATGCGCCGACCGCGATCTCCTTCCACGCCGTCACACCATTCGGAAAGACAACCTGTGCCGGGACCTGTGCGAGCGACTTCTGATCCACACCGAGCTGGCCGATGGCATTCTCTCCGAAGGTGACCGCTGTTCCATTCGTCGGCATCAGTACGGTGGAATTGCCGCCGACCATCGTTCCGAGACGGGCGAAGCGGATGTTCGTAACGGAATCGCGCGTGATGTTTACCGTGAACGTATCGCCGGGCGTCCACAGACTGCCGTCCGTAGCGATGACCGTAAAGTAATATTTCTTCGTTTCACCGACCGCATGACCGGTGAATCCCAGCACGGCATCGATCTCGCCGTAGGAGATCTTCCGTGACACAGCGGAGCCGTTCGCGGAATTGAAGATCAGTGTATCGAGCTTCGGGTTGCGGGAGAACTGCCAGATGTACGACAGGAGATTGCTGTTGGGATCCGCTGCCGGCTGCCATGAAAAAGAGACAGTGGAATCAGCAGGACCAACAATAGTGACCGCCGACGCATTCGTCGGAAGCGACAGCACTGCTTTGGACGGAGCGGCATTCACGATCGGGAGCAATTGTCCGCGCATCTCTCCGTTCGGATAGCTGCTGGTCTTGACGATAAGATGGACCTTCCCTTGCTGGATGTCGCTGATCGCCTCCGGCGAAAGGATGAACTCGTTCCATGCCATGCCGTAGGTACCGAATTTCCCGGAACCGTCCGCCTGTGCAAGCAGCTGCTGCACAGCAGGACCATTCGTGCCCGGAAGAGCGATGCCGATGTATGTGCCGGCGTGCGTACCGGTGAGTCCGTTGAATGTACCGGAGATGTATGCGCGGTCCCCTTTCAATGCCAACCGAATGCTGCCTGTTGCAGGGAGCCGCATTGAGGGGACCATATTCATCGCAGTGAGGGTCGCTTCATACTGAGCATATCCCGTCCCCATGCCGGTGAACTCGAACTCGCCAAGACGCATTCCGACCGAACCGCTCAATCCATAGTACGATCCACCGGTGAAGACGCTGTTCCCGGCAAAGGAGGCGGTCACACCGCCGTTCATAGAAGTCGGTACCGATTGCCACCGTGCACCATCGTAGAAGATGATCCCATCCGACTTCACTGCATTGGAATCGGTGAAGATGAACGAACCGACCGCAAAGACGGAATCACCCCGGACCGCCAGTCCCCTGAAGCCGCTGGAACTGATGGTCGCAGCTGCCGGGATGTTCTGACCGATCTTCTCCCACACTCCATTCTTGTAACGGGCAACACCGCCGGTGAGCAATTGCGAGCCTCCGGTGCCGATCGCTGCGAAGTCCCCGGCGGCATAGAGCCATCCATTGCTTGATGCTGCGACCGAGAAGACCAGTTTGTTCGGACCGACACCGCCCAGTCCTACCGTCGTCCACGATCCGGAGCCGGACCTGTGGATCTTCTGAAGATATGCGCCGCTCCCGCTGGAACCCCACGTACCAGCGGCAAAGAGTGTATCCCCGATGACGGCCATCGAATAGACATACGCCTTGATGAGCGACGCCGGAAGATCGGTCCACGCAGAACCGTTCCACCGTTTAATGAACGATGTTCCGAAGATGTATCCGCCGCCGACGATCACATCGCTGCCGTCCACAACAATGGAGTATGGTCCGTCATTCGCATTGTTGATCGCGATGCCTGCGCCGAGCGTTGCTGCCGTTTTCGTCACGGCATTCCATTTGATGATACCGGGTGCGTTCTGTCCGTTCACTTTGGTGAAGTTCCCGCCGATGTACACATCGTTGCCGTTCACGGCAATGGCACGCACTTCATTGTTGAACGACGAGACGTTCCATGCCGCTTCCAGCCGCAGGTTCAGGGATTCCCATGTTCTGGTCGGAAGGTGCAGACGGGCGACATTCGTTGCATTCACCCCGCCGATATTCGTAAAGACACCGCCGGCATAGAGGTAATCCCCTGCCGCCGTGAGCACTTTCACTTCGTATCCTGCGCCGTTGCCGACAGAGTTCCATGTTGATCCGTTCCACCGCGCTATGCCGTTATAGACCACGGCACGGTATGCCGAGGAGGCATTCAAACCTCTACCGAACATGAAACTTCCCCCGGCGGTCAGCATGTCTCCATAGGTGTGGAGCGACATCACTGTTCCGTCCGGACCGTTCAAAGCGTTCGATGTATCGAACACACCGCGCCACACATTGTTCACAGCATCCCATCGCGCTACTTTCACTGCAGCTTTGGAGGTGTCGGCTTTCGTGAAGGCACCGGCCATCACCAGTGAATTCTTGTACACCGTCATCGCATGGACTGCGCCGTCAGTGTTCACTCCGCCGAGCGGGGTCCAGCTGTTCGTTGCGGTGTCGTACTTGGCAACATACTTCAGCGCAGTGACGCCGGAGGTGGTGAACTGTCCCCCCGCATAGATCATCGTATCCAGTTTCACGATCGCCTGCACGCGCGCGTTGAGTCCGCTCCCCATGGAGAACCATTTCCGTTCCGAGAATGAGAAACGGACGACACGCGGTGATGTGGTGCCGCTCACCTGACTGAAGTCGCCGCCGGCATAGAGGTTCTTCTCATCCATGGTCAGCGCGTACACCGTACCGGGAACGGAGCCGCCGGTGCTCATGGTATATTTCTTCTGCTCTGCGACATTCCATATCGAGATGCCGCCGGTGTTGGCTCCGGCTATGTAGATCGAATCACCGCGGCGGAGCATCGCATGCACGTATGTTCCGGAGTTCACTTGAAAGGTCAATTCCTTCGGGAAGTCCCAGCGGCGCTCGGAGATGATCCATCGCGCGATGTTCCCGGCTCCCGTACCGCCGGCCTGTGTGAACTGTCCCCCCACATAGAGTGTATCCCCGTGGATGAGCAGCGCATTGACAGTCAGAAAATTGGAGAAACCGACCGTCACTCCTCCCGCAAGCGAGAACCATTCCTTTTTCACTTTGTCGTATCCTGCAACACAGGACGAAGGAACACCTCCCGCTTGACCGAATCGGCCGCCGACAAAAAAGTACGCGTCATTCTCCACCGTTACATGAACCTCTGCACCGCCGCCGTTCTGATCCACGCCGATGCCGTACTGCGGGACCCATTTCCCAAGCAGTTCCGGTGCCGCTGCAGCTGAGGCACCTTCCTGTCCTGTCCTTCGCCACTCGTTCCCCTGAACGGTGGAGATCATCATCAATAAAATGATCGACAGTACTGCGCATTGTTTCATGGTGGCTCCCTTTATTGCTGTATGGTTCATGAATATCCCCCCAATACCGGTGATGCGATGTTCTACGGTATGGATCTACGAATTGTCGGTGTTACACTCCCCGGAACAATGCAATGAGCGTACCACGATATCATCCAGTAAGGGTAGAAATTTGCCCGGAATCGGCAGAATATATCGGTGACGGAGGGAGTGTCGGTGAATGGAGACGGAAGCAGAGCTCCGGAGTGTCGCACCAATGCGACACTCCGGCGGGAAGGGTCAGCGAAGACTCAGTGTTCGATGCCCAGTTGGGCGAGAAGTTTGTAGAAGTGCGTCCGGTTGATGCCGAGCATCTGTGCTGCTTCGGATTTGGACTTGGCCTGACGGAGGATGCGGAGGATGTACAGGCGGCGGAACTCGGTCTCCGCTTCTTCCAGCGATTTCCCACCGAAGATGACCGGAGCACTTTGTTCGGACTCGACGATCTCCGGAGGAAGGTCTGGAACGTCGATCGCATCCCCTTTCATCAGAACAACAGCGCGCTGAATGATGTTGTCCAGCTCGCGGATGTTGCCGGGATAGTGATAACTCTCCAGGACCGCCAACGCATCCGCCGTTACCGGGATCTCCTTCCCCGCAGCATACTTCCGGATGAAGAAGCGGGAGAGTTCATGGATGTCCTCGCGGCGGTCGCGGAGCGGCGGCAGAACCAGTTCGATCACCTTCAGTCGGTAATAGAGATCCTCGCGGAACGTACCCGCCGTGATCATCTCCGGGATGTTCCGGTTGGTGGCAACGATCACCCGCACATCGATCTTCCGGGTCTGCACACCGCCCAACCGTTCGAGTTCCCTGTTCTGCAGCAGACGCAGGAGCTTCGCCTGCAGATTGACGCTCATCTCAGCGATCTCATCCAGAAAGAGCGTGCCGCCTTCGGCCAGTTCGATCTTCCCTTGTTTGGTCCTGGTGGCGCCGGTGAACGCACCGCTCTCATATCCGAACAGTTCGGATTCCAGCAGGTCGTTCGGAATGGCGCCGCAGTTGATGGTGATGAACGGCCCGTCCGCGCGCCGGCTATTGGCATGGATGGCATGCGCCAGAAGGTCCTTTCCCGTTCCGTTCTCGCCCAGCAGCATCACACCGGCATCGGTCGCAGCGATACGGGAAGCAACGCGCATCACTTCGAATAATTTCTTACTGCTGCCGATGATGCCGTCACTGCGGAACTCCTTCCGAAGGTCCTCGAACTTCATCATCGTATCGGCGACGAGTTTCTTCTCCAGCGTCGTGATCTCGGTGGAGATCTCGAATCCCCGCACGATCTGTTTCGCGAAGGAGAGCAGAAAGACGAGGTCGCTCTCGGTGAACGCATGCTCCTTGTTCCGGCGGTCGATGTAGACGGCGCCGAACACTTTCTTTCCGGCGGCCAGCGGCACGCACATGGCAGCGGTAATGCCGAGCCGGAGGATGCTGTTCTGCTTCGCGGCATCCTCCCCCTGCACGATGCTCGTCGGTTCGGAGCGGGAGAGCGTCGCGCGAATGACCGACATACTCATCTCTTTCGCTTCCGGGTTCGCATCCGGGTCCATATTACACGCCACGACCGATTCCATTCCGCCCTTCTCATCCGCCAGGACGATGAAGCCTTCATCCGCCTGCAGTTCCTTCACGACCGTGGTGACCGCTTTTTCCATCAGCGCACGCATCTCGGTCTCGGAGGTGAAGAGGATACCGGATGAATAGAGGACCTCGTACTGGCGTTTTGCCTCAGACATCCTCTCCATCGTACGCTCCAGTTTATCGATACCATCGAACAGCGCATTGGTCTCACCTGAGACCTTCCGATTGGCATCCATCACAAGTGAAAATAATTTGTCCACTTTCTTCACCGTTTCCGCAGGCGCGCCTGAGGTACGAAGAAGTGATGAGAGTTCCATAAATCCGGTCGAGAGGGATCCGGTGGAGTCGCTCAAAAGTTTTTGAAATTTCTGACGTTCGTCCGGCATAGTCCTACGCTTTCATATCGATCAATTCTGCCGCCAGTTCACCAACGGCAGTAAAGCGCTGCGCCGCATCTTTGGCGAGACATTTCATGACTAGTGCATCCCAACCTTCGGGAAGATCCGTCCGAAGCGATGACGGCGGCGGCGGAACGGTATTGAAGATGGAATGGATGAGCGCGATCTCGTTCTCGCCGGTGAACGGCAGCCGGTTCGTGAGCAGTTCATACATGATCACTCCGAGCGAGAAGATATCGGTCCGCGCATCGACCTCCCCTCCGGTCACCTGCTCCGGCGCCACATAGCCAAGTGTGCCAAGCACCGATCCGAGCGAGGTCATGGTGGTGACCAGCGGTGATTTGGAGAGACCGAAATCCATCAGCCGGAGTTTCCCATCCTCCCCAAGCATCAGGTTGCCGGTCTTCAGATCGCGGTGGATGGTGCGGTGCTGATGCACTTCCTGCAATGAGGCGCAGACCTGAGCAATGTACTCTTTTATCTGCTCCAAGGGAAGCGGATGACCCGCGGTCAAACGTTCCTTGAGTGTCCCTCCGGGAAGATACTCCATCGCAATGTAGCCGCGCCCTTCGGATTCACCGATCGCGAAGACCTTCA
>JAVBYA010000311.1 GCA_030824295.1 Bacteroidota bacterium | reverse complement strand
CACCTTCAGGTCGAAGGCACGGATCTTTCCTGCTGCGCCGGAGACGAGCTGGGTGTTCTTGATCGACACCGGAACGACCATCGTCGCACCAGGATCGGTGTACTGCGTCGGGATGGTGAAGCTTGCACCGCCGCCGCTGAGTTCGAATACATCAGAAACAACGAACGGATCCGTTTCACCGGCTTTTACCAGGCCGACCTGTGCGTATTCGATACCGGCTGTCGGGCTGAGGAAATTGAAGGAGTACGAACCGGCAGCGGCTGTTCTCACAGCACCGGCAAGGGTGTACGACAGTGCCGTCCATGTGGCACCGCTGTCGGCAGACATTTTGATCTTATCGATCTCGACCTGCGCGACATTGTCCCATGCGAGTGTAAAAGGACCGGGGGCGATCGTACCGGAGGGAACAGTGGTGAACTCAGCACTGCTTGCTCCGACAAAGAACAGGGACGAAACGACCATCGCTGAATCATTGGCAACACCGGCGGAATCGAACAAGCCGACCACACAGCTGTCACGGTCTGCACCTGCCGGGAACACGAAATCGGACGGCGATGTACCGGGATCCTGCGGATTGCTCCACGTTGCACCGTTATCATCGGAGAACTGGATCTTCGTGACCGTGCGGCCATAGGAATTCCAGACGACGGCATCCTGAACGGTGCCGACGGAGAATGTATCTGCGCTGACAGAGATCTCTGCATCACTCTGGGAGACGGCGAACGTATCGGATTGTGCTACGAGCGACGTATCGTTGAAGAGAGCGACGTATGCTTCGGAATAACCGTTCCCTTTGGGGATCTCGAAGTCCGTCGGAGAGGTGGTGATGTCCATGGTGTCGGACCAATTGGTCCCGTCCACCGAATATAACATTTTATTGACCGTCTGACCATATGCATTCCAGGTCACCTGGACTGTTCCGGGATCCACGTCGCTTGAAGGTACCGATACCACCGGGGTGCCGGTCGTGAAACTGGAAGCAGCGCTCCAATTCGCCCAGACTCCGGAGACCTTTTGCCGTACTTTCCAGTACACGGTCGTACCCGCCGGGAACACAACGGATTTGATCGAATCCAGATCATACGAGTGCGATGTACCGGTATAAACACCGCCGTACGCAACATATCCTTTGGAGGCGTTTGCAGTATTCAAAGCGACCAATGTCAGTGCCGTCGGCGCCGTTGTTCCGGTGGGGAGGTCTGTTCCATTGGTCGTTGTGGAATAAGCGATCTCGAATCCGCTCGGCGTGGTAGTCCCAGATTTGCTCCAGGTGAACGTCACCTTTGCCGATTGATCCGTCCCGTTATTGCTGGGAGAGCTTAACGTTTGCCCGTAGGAAGATACAGCTAAGGCAAGTAGTAAAAGACTGACAAAAAAACTACGCATAACTACCTCCGTATAGTTAGATAAATGATTCGGGCCATCCGTTGCCCGTTGGATGAAGCATTTTTTTGCTTCTCTGTGTATCTATCGGTTGATTCCGTTAAAACTTCATCGAATAATCCAAAAAAAATTCTGATTGCGCTTGTCAGACCGTTTGTTTTGCTGAATGAACAGGAAAACGGGACATTTGACCGACGTTAATTTTTTCCGGTGGAATTCCTACGGCACGGCCGGCAGAGACGGAGCCGGGATTTCGGGCTGTTTTCTATGGTGTTCTTCATGCTCAATAGTGCGCACAAGTGTCTATAAATAGCCATACGAAACCACATATGAACTTCGATACACAGACAGACAATGGAAAATTTCAGGCACAATGTTTGAACGAAAGGAGGCGGAGCAGTAAATCCAGGCACATCCCATGCGTATCCATCATCATTGGAGAAAATGAAAAACATCACGGTCATCGGCGCAAAGGGAATGCTGGGCTTTGCCGTTGCTGAATACCTTGAATCACACGGACACTGTGTGCAGCGTATTCCATGCAATGAGGGTGAGCTCCTGGATCTTCCCTTCGGCCAGTTGGAGCCGTTACTGTTCTCCGCAGATGTCGTGGTGAACTGCGCCGGCATCACCCGGCAGATGGTCCATCTGTACACCAACGAAGAAGTGTTCAGGATCAATTCGATCTTTCCCCGCACGCTCTCCCTTTTCTGCAAACGTTCCTCTGTTCAATGCATTCACATCAGTTCTGAGAGTGTCTTCACCGGCGAACGGGGAGGGTATTCGGAGGACGACATCACCGATGCCCGTGATCTGTTCGGCATGTCGAAAAGCGCCGGAGAGGAGCCGCATTGTATGGTCCTCCGGACCGCCGTTATTGGTGAAGAAGCCGAAGAATCGCATTCCCTTGCTGAATGGGCCAAACACCAGCACGGAAGCTCCGTTGAGGGGATCGTGAACCATTATTGGAACGGCGTCACCAATGTGTATCTGGCGGAGATCATTGAACGGATCCTCGACAACGGTGCGTATGCCGAAGGGGTGTTCCATCTCTACTCACCGAACACCGTCTCGAAAAAGGAGCTGCTGGAGATCATCAATCAGGCCTTCCAGCTGAACGTGCAGATCGAACCGACCGAAGCGCTGTACCGCTGCGACCGCACATTGACGAGCAACTATTCGCTGAGCAGATTGTATTGCACCAAGACCATCCAGATGCAGGTGTATGAAATGAAGGAATTCTTCGACTTCATCCAGGCCGGCGTGCTTGTGTGAACCGGTCACCATTCAGGGAGTATCAGAACATGAAGAGCGTTGCGACAGGATCAGAACCATCAGAACAGACCGGGACCATTGTGATGCAACTGCGGGACCCCGGAGCCGCCGGCACCGTGACGCGGCGATCACCGGCCGCAGAAGCACCGGCCCAAACGGTCCCTGCCGCAGCGCCGGCGAAGGATGGTGCCGGCAGCCGCAGCGACAATGACTGGGTCGCACGGAATTATCAGATCCTGCAGCAGCAGGAACAACAGACGGTCAAACGCTTCCCGTTCGAGAAGAAAGATTTCAACATCGTCACTCACCAGAGGACCGATCAGATCAACTTCGACAATCATTATCTCTACCACACGGCATGGGCCGCACGAGTGGTGAAGAGGATCGCTCCGGCAAAGCATGTCGACATCTCGTCCTACACCTATTTCGCCACGATCCTCTCCGCTTTCATCCCGGTCGATTATTATGATTACCGGATGCTGCCGGTGACACTCGATGATCTGCACTGCGGTACGGCGGATCTGTACCAGCTTCCGTTCGAGGACGATTCCATCGCATCCCTCTCCTGCATGCATGTGGTGGAACATGTCGGACTCGGCCGTTATGGCGACAATCCCTGTTATGACGGCGATCTGAAGGCGTTCCAGGAACTCTCCAGAGTACTGGCGCCGGGAGGCGATCTGCTGTTCGTTGTGCCGATCGGAAAGCCGAAGATCGTCTACAATGCCCATCGGATCTATTCCTACGATCAGATCATAACGGCATTCAGCGGGCTGCACCTGGAGGAGTTCTCACTCATTCCGGACGATAAATATCACGGTATGATGAAGTCCCCGGACGTCAGCATCGTCAATGCCCAGAACTACGGCTGCGGGTGTTTCTGGTTCAAAAAGCATTGAGCGGACGGGAACGGCAGGTACCAACCATCGACAGAGATCACTATGATAATGAAGGTCACATCCTCTACGAACATCCTCACGCAGGCGGCAAAAGGGCAGTTGATCGGCCATTATCAGAAACTCGGCGGGTTCACCACGCTCATCGAACAAGCGACCTGCAGCACCAGTGTGATCGGAACGGCCGGCAGCGGATTCACGGAGCGATATTCATTCCATGGCAACAGTGCCGGCGCCGCAGGGGAGGGATGCCGTTCCCTGCCGTCGGAGCACACGTCCATCTTCCATTCCACGGGACAGCAGCCGCTCAATGGGATCCTGCAAACGCTGACCGTTCCGGCATTGTTCTGGATCGATGCACCGCCGGCCAAAGGTTCATCGGGGACCAATGCCGCCCATCATCCCATCCTGCTGGACCTGAAAGCGATCAGGGATCACCGCATCAAACAGCATCTGATCCTGATCGATCATGCATCGCTCTTCTCCGGGATCGGCCGCTACCCCGCCATCGAAGAGGTAAAAAAGATCGTCAATGGGTTCCACCGGCCGATGGTCATGATCGTGGAGAACGATATCATCCGGCTGATGGACGCTGAAC
Organism: Bacteroidota bacterium; assembly: GCA_030824295.1. GTDB lineage: Bacteria > Bacteroidota > Ignavibacteria > UBA10030 > UBA8401 > UBA8401. Next base: position 2,833 of record JAVBYA010000311.1, on the reverse strand, counting down.
TGTATGCTGCATGCGAAGGCACCATCAGCGACCCGGTCACTCTGCTGAACTATAAACGCTTCGATGTGGCGGCAAAGCTCTTCTATGCGGAGATGCAGGAGAAAGGGATCACTTCGTCCTGGCCGAAAGAACTCTATCTGCAGCACCTGAAGGTGTGGAATAATTTCAATGAGAATCCGCAGTTCACCGGTCAGCAGAAGAATCTCAGCAGCAGTTTTGTGAACGATTTCGATGCGCTGCTGAAGGAGATCAAAACGGAAGGATTCAACGCAGACAAGTCCAGGATCTGGATCAACGAGCGGAAGGAACTCGTGAACGGTGCGCACAGGACGGCCGCGGCGATCCTCTACCGTTCCCCGGTCGCCTATGAAATGGTCCCATCATTCATGGGACAGGAAGAATGCTCCGCCCCGTACTTCAGGAAGAAAACGAATTTCGTTCCGGACGGTTTGACCGGAGAGTACCTGGATGAAATGGCAAGGACCTACATCCGATACAAGAAGGATACACGGTTCGTGATCGTCTATCCGAAAGCCGCGGGGAAGGATGCCGAGATCGAAGCGATACTGCGGGAACACAGCGATATCGTCCATACCAAAGCGATCCGCTACACGTACAACGGCCTTTTCAATCTCGTGAAAGTGCTGTACGATAACGAACCGTGGATCGGCACCTATCAGAACTGCTTCGAGGGGGTGCAGGCCAAGACCGATCCCTGCTTTGCGGAGAACGGAACGACCCGTATCTATCTGATCGATGTCCATGCACACGCGGACCTTGTGGCGGCGAAGGAGAGGATCCGGTCGCTGTTCGGTGTGGGAAAACATTCCGTGCACATCAATGATCATCATGAACAGACCGTCGAATTATCGAAGTATCTCTTCCATGATAACACGATCGACGTGTTCAATCAGGTCGATCTGCGAACGACCGAGCCGTTCTTCCCAGTGATCCACCGCGTTCTTCAGCAGGCGGCACGGCAGGATGCATCGGGTGATGATCGGATCATCAATACCGCCGGCAGTGCGCTGCTGTTGAGCGGTCAGGCGGAGAGCGATATTGAAGCGCTCCATACCGATCACCGGTATGACGATGTGCTGTACGATCCCCGAAGATACTTCTACTACGGCGGGATAAAATTCCAAAAGCCCGAAGCAGCGGAACGGACACTCTCCGGATTTCCGTCACCTGTCATTACGGAAGAGGACCCTTTCACACTATGCCGGAACAATGCGGGATTGGGGATCATCGTTATTTGGCCCATCTCTCGAACGATGCAGCTAGAGCAGCGTATCGTCGATTCCCTGCAGACGATCGCCGGAATCGAGAAGAAGGTCCATATTACGCTCACCAAGAACGGTATTACGAACCTCCTCCGGTACATCCATTTCGGAAAAGTATGGTGGGAGGAGAATCTGCAGAGTGAGGCGGAGAAACGGTGTCCGGCCGGGAGCGGTTCGTATGAGATCAGCGTGATCATCTTCCGTCCGCACAGCATCAATGGAATACGGGCATGGAAGAACCGCCTGCGCGACAGTCTCGGTCTCAACAAGAGCAGCTTCCACATCACCGATCCCGACTGTCCGGCGCATATCGGCAAGAAATGCAGCTGCAGCATCACCGAACAGGATCTGTATGCGGAGACGTTGAAACATGCGCAGCTTCTGTTCAACTCAAACAGTCTTCATTTCCTCGATCATTCGGTCCCTGCACATCTGCCGAAGTTCGAACGGTATTTCACCGAGTTCATCCAATGGATCGGTGCTGCGAACATCGAAGTGGACCGGTTATGCATCGATAACGGCGGAACACTCGCCGCGTACGGCATCCGGGACGTCCATGATCTGGACTTCCTCTGCCGCGGCGGGATGGTCCAAACGGGTAATCCGAATGTCGAATGTCATAACAGGCATTTTGCAGAGATGGCGAAGCAGCCGGAGATCGGGTTCACTGTGGATGATATCGTCAATGATCCGAAGAACCACTTCTATTTTCTGGGGATCAAGGTCGCTTCGTTCGATGTGACGAACAGGATAAAACGATTCCGGACGATCCGGGGCGAGCGGAGATACAAGGACGCCAAGGACCATTATCTGATGAACGCCCACGTGAACAGCATCAGGAACAAAGGGAAGAAACTGATCCTGACGACCGACGGGGGATTGGGGAACCGGCTCCGGACGGTGGCGATCTATCAGACGATCGCCGCCTTCCTTGGCAGGGATTTCTATCTCTATTGGCCCCCGAATGCCAGGGAATACAATACCGGCTTCAATGATCTGTTCCGGTCGGAGATGGTGATTTCGAAGAGCGAATTCGATAGAGCGGCAGCAGATCCGCGCAGCAGAACGGTGCAGATAGAGTATGGCGTTTCTCCGAATGCACAATTCGGGGGACGCGGCGGAACGGATCCATTATACTATAAAGACATCAACAAGGTCCATCAGCTGATCGACCATACTGAGGATACACTGATCGTCAACACGCTGGTGAAGTTCCATCCCGATTTCATCGAGAAGGACCTCTTTGACAAACTCATGAGCGACACGCTCTCCCGATTGGTCCCGGTGGACGATGTTGCGCGGTTCACGGACGCGTTCGTGAAGCAGTACTTCCGGCAGCCCATCATCGGCCTTCATATCCGGCGGACGGACCGGGAGGAATGCAGCATCAATTCACCGGACTCGGTGTTCATCGGATTGATCGAGCGGTATCTGCAGCACGTTCCGTCGATGCATTTCTATCTGGCGACCGATTCAAAGGAGACCGAACGGACACTGAAGCAGCTGTTCGGTGATTCGATCATCACCATCGATAAAAAATATGATATGCC
>JAVBYA010000086.1 GCA_030824295.1 Bacteroidota bacterium | reverse complement strand
AGTTCACGCTGAAAGCGGACCTGAACAAGCGCCGGGCCAAGACGAACGAGCCGATCTCCCTGAAAGCCACTATCACCGGCTCCGGCAACGTGAAGATCCTGGAAGCGCCGAAACTCAAACTCCCGTCCGATTTCGAGCAGTATGACCCGAAAGTGAAGGAGAACATCGAACGGACCGGCGCTGCGATCAACGGATCGAAGACCTTCGAGTGGCTCATCGTTCCGCGGTATCCCGGCGAGAAACAGATACCGGCAATGGAGTTCTCGTATTTCGATGTTGTGCAGCGGCGGTATGTGACCCTCCGGACGAACGAATTCAATGTGGTGGTAGAGAAGGGGAGTGCCGAAGCACCTCAATCCGCTGCAGGTCTCTCCAAAGAGGATGTGCGGCTGCTGAACCAGGATATCCGGTTCATCAAAACGGACGCCGGAACATTCTACAACAAAGGTGAAGAACTCGTCGACCCGGTCGCAGCAGCGACCATGACGCTCATCCCGTTCGCGGCGTTCCTGGTGCTCCTGTTCTACCGTCAGAAAGCTCTCAGCGAGATGTCCGATGTCGTCTCCTTCCGTTCGCGCAAAGCAATGAAGATCGCCGCGAAGAAACTGGCGAATGCCAACCATCTGCTCACGGCGGAGAAACACGAAGCATTCTACGCCGAGGTCTCCACGGCCATGTGGCAGTACGTCTCCGACAAGCTGGCGCTGGACCGCTCGGAACTCTCCATCGAGAATGTCACCCAGCAGCTCGAAGCGAAGAAGGTCTCGCCGGAGCTGACTCTCAAGATCAAGGAACTGCTGGAAGCATGCGAGTTCGCCCGGTTCGCCCCCGGCAGTTCCACACCGGAAGAGAAGAAGAAGATGTATGAGAATGCCAGCAGCATCATCATTGCGGCGGAACGGGAGCTGATGAGATGAGAACGATCCTCCTGTCCCTGCTCTGCTGCTTTACCGTCTCCGTCTCAGCACTTGCGCAGACGGAAGAGTTGTCATCCGTTTTCGAGGATGCCAACCGCCTCTATCTGGAACAGAAGTACGATGCTGCGGCGGCCCGGTATGAGTCGATCGTTGCCAACGGATACGAGAACGGTGAGCTCTATTTCAATCTCGGCAATGCCTATTATAAGATGGGAAAGGTCCAGTATGCCGTTCTGAACTATGAACGGGCCCGCCGCTTCATGCCGGAGGATGACGATCTGATGGTGAACCTCCAGCTGGTGAACCTTCAGCTGACCGACAAGATCGAATCGCTGCCGGAGCTCTTCATCTACCGCTGGGCCGACGCGCTGCTGACCCTCTTTTCGCTGGACACGATGCTGCGAATGATGTACATCCTGTTCCTTCTTGCACTCGGAGCGTTCTCGTACTTCCTGTTCGCCGGTTCGTACGAGCTCCGCCGAGCGGCTCTGATGACCGGCATGGTCTGCACAGTGCTGCTGCTCATCGGCGGTGCGAACTTCCTCATCCAGTCCTACCGGCAGGCCAACAGCGAATACGCCGTGGTCATGACCGATGTGGCGAACATCAAGTCCGCTCCGGACAAGAAAGGGAACGATCTGTTCGTCATTCACCGGGGACTGAAGGTGCAGGTGCTGGACAATGTGAACCAATGGTACAAGATCCGCCTCGCGGACGGCAAGGTCGGCTGGATCCCGCAGAATGAGATCGAGTCCATCTGAGTCTCCTATGAAGACCAGGACCATCAGACAATCTGTTTCCTTTGCTGCATCCCCGTCCGAACTGTACACAATGTTCCTTTCCTCTGCGTCGCATGCGGCGTTCACCGGTGCGCCGGCCAGGATCAGCGGTAAGATCGGCGGACGCTTCACAGTGTATGACGGCTATGCATCGGGCCGCAATCTCGCGCTGGTACCGGGGAAAAAGATCGTACAGAGCTGGAGGGCTTCGGACTGGCCCGAAGGCGTGGAATCCCTGCTCACCCTCACTCTTACTGCTGCCCGCATCGGATGCCGTCTTTCGATGGTCCATTCCGGCGTTCCTTCGGACCAAGTTGATTCCATTGCACAGGGTTGGAAGGATTATTATTGGACCCCGATCAAGGAACTGCTGAAAAATCGCTGAATTCCACTATTCACCGCTGATTGATCGCTTCTTCGCGTAAAAAACCTGCAACTATTGGCAATTTCACCTCGTAACGGATGAATAATCTGAAGTCGAGGAGAAAACCATGAGAACATCACAACAACGTTCCATTCAGTTCCTGATTGTTGCCGCTGCCGTGCTGACGTCACTCGGCTTCGTCCATTCCGCTCCCAACCCGCCCCAGAACGATTCCAAAAAATATTTCATCACCCTGAAGGATTTCACCAAAGAAGAGGTGAAAGGTCTCGGTTTCACGCTCTCCAAGGATATGACCGTGCATATCAATGCGGTCGGCGGCGGAAGCAAGAATACCTGGGCAGAGGTCTTCAACAGCCGACGGAAATCGAACGATATGTTCGCCGCCGGCTGGATCATCAACGCGGATACCCGTGAAGTGGTCTGGGAGATGTCGCTGGATAACACGTCCGGAAGAGAAGAGAAACGGACCTGTGAAGATGACGTGAAGCTTCCCCGCGGTTCATATGAGGTTTACTACGCTGCGTACGGATTCTCTTCCAGTTCATCGTTCGGCAGTTATATGTCCATCAACATCGACCGCCGTGAAGGGCGCTCGCGCAACAATATCGATAAGTTCCTCAATTGGTTCGACGATGACTTCTCTTCCATGTATGACGAGTTCATGGACCGTGCCAAGAGTGAATACGGCATCCTGCTCTCCGTTGCACCCGGCGATGACTCTGCGGTGAAGACCTTCAATGCCCCCCTTAAGGATCCGCTCACGGTCATTGCTGCGACCGGTGTGGGGGACGGAGCATTTGTCCGCAAGAAACTGACCGTGACGAAGGATGTCACCGTAACGATGTATGCGCTGGGTGAAGGCCGCGGCAAGGATGAGGTGTTCGACTACGGATGGATCACCAACATCGATACCCGCGAACGCGTCTGGGAGATGCGTCATAGCAACACGGATTTTGCCGGCGGATCATCCAAGAACATCATCTACAACGGCGATGTGAAACTGGCCAAAGGGAACTATGAACTGAACTATGTGACGGATGATTCGCATTCGCGTGAGGACTGGAACTCCAAGCCTCCGTACGATCCCTTCAACTACGGCATCACGATGATCGCAAAGAACGAATCGGACAAAGGTTCGCTCTCCTTCTCCGATTACTCCATGGAGAAGAACAACATCATTGCACAGCTTGTGCGTGTGCGGGACGATGAGTTCGTTCAGTACGGTTTCACGCTGAAGGAAGAATCACGTCTCCATATCTACGCGATCGGTGAAGGACACGGCACCGTCCGTGTGAAGGTGATGGGGAAGGAAGTGTATGAGCATGACGAAGAAGGATTGGCGGACTATGGCTGGATCATCAATGCGAAGACGCGGGAGCGCGTGTGGGACATGAACCGCACCAATACGACGCATGCGGGCGGAGCGAGGAAGAACCGGCTTGCCGATGAGTTCATCACCTTGCCGGCGGGTTCCTACATCGTGTTCTATCAGACCGATGACTCGCATGCCTACAGTGACTGGAACGACGATAAACCGTTCGACGCGGAGTCCTACGGCATCACCATCATGGGCACCGGTGAGAACTTCTCCATGAAGAATGTTGCGAAGTTCACCGAAGCAGCAGAGGAGAACGTGATCGTTCAGATGATCAAAGTGCGCGACGACCGGCACATGCGTCAGAAGTTCACACTGGACCGTTCGCAAAAGGTCCGCATCTACGCCATCGGTGAAGGGGTCTCGAACGAGATGGCGGATTATGCATGGATCGAGCAGGCATCCACCGGAGAAGTGGTCTGGGAGATGACCTACCGCACGACCAACCATGCCGGCGGTGCGAAGAAGAACCGCCGGTTCGACAAGTCCGTTTATTTGGAGAAAGGGGACTATGTCGTCCATTTCCAAACGGATGATTCCCACGCATTCAATGACTGGAACGATGACCCGCCGGAGGACCGCACCCATTGGGGCGTGACCATCTACAAGGAATAGCGCTCATTATTGAATCATTAATTATGGTCCGGTCATACGATCGGACCTTTTTTTATTTCGGGATTGTTCCTACTTTCCAGTCCTATGGACGAACAAGCTCCCGATATGGTCTGCACCAACTGCGGTGCCCCGATCCCCGGCCGCTTCTGCTCTGAATGCGGACAGAAACGGTACTCTGCGGAACATCTTTCTCTCACCCGGTTCCTCACGGACCTGCTCCGTGAATTCTCCAGTCTTGATGGAAGGATCTTCAGAACGATCGGACCGCTCCTTCTGCGTCCCGGTTCTCTGACCCTGGCGTACATCAACGGCAAGCAGAAGAGATTCATCAAACCGATCTCGCTATTCCTGCTGTTCAATCTTTTCTTCTTCCTGGTCGGGTACAGGATGGGACTCCTGAATTGGTCCATCACGTATGCCAACGGTGAAGATGGACTGCGGATGCTGGAACAGCGTGCCGCGGAACGGGGGGCCGATCCGCAGCTCTTTGTCGGTCAGATGGATTCAGTCTTTAAAGAATACCAGAGGAGTATGTTCTTCGGTGTCATCCCTGCCTTTGCCGTCGGACTGCATCTTATCCTTTTCTTCCGCCGCCGGTATTTCGTAGAGCATCTCATTTACTCGATCCACTATCATGCAGCGTATCTGCTTCTGCTGCCGGTCATCCTCTTCGGCCTGCTCAGTCTGCTCGGGCTGGTCGATTCGATGACCGGTTGGCGGACAACGAATTGGGTCGGCAGGGATCCGGGCATCGTCTTTTTTGCGGTGGGATTGATGGCCGGTTATCATATCATCGCCCTCCGCACCGTGCATCAATTCCGCTGGCGGACCGCGGCCGGATTATCCGTTGTGATCTCGCTGATGAGTGCGTATCTCATGATACCGTTCGCGCGTGAGGTTTTGTTCTGGATCGTATGGTACACTGCGTAAGGAGGTGCGGATTGTCTTCTTTTTTCCTTCAATATTTTCTATCTTTCATGAAATTCAACGCATCGTCAGAATTCCAACTCCGGAGCATCCGTGTCCACATCCAATCTCGATCAGCTGAGCATTAACACCATTCGCACCCTTGCCATTGACGGCGTTCAAAAAGCAAAATCGGGTCACCCCGGTATGCCGATGGGTGCAGCGCCCACGGCGTACGTCCTTTGGACGAAGTTCCTGCATCATTCCCCCGCGGACCCGAAATGGATGAACCGCGACCGGTTCGTCCTGTCGGGCGGACATGGTTCGATGCTCATCTATTCGCTGCTCCATCTTACCGGGTATGATCTCTCGCTGGACGATCTCAAGTCCTTCCGTCAGCTGGGAAGCAAAACTCCGGGTCATCCGGAGTATGGTCACACGGCTGGTGTGGAGACCACGACCGGTCCGCTCGGACAGGGATTCGCGAACGGCGTCGGCATGGCCATCGCACAACGGTACCTTGCGGCAACGTTCAACCGGCCGGACTTCCCGGTGTTCGATTACTTCGTCTATGCGATGTGCGGTGACGGCGACCTGATGGAAGGGGTCGCGTCCGAAGCAGCATCGCTTGCGGGACACTTGAAGCTTGGCAATCTGATCTATCTGTATGACGATAATAACATCAGTATCGACGGCAGCACCGGACTCTCGTTCACCGAGGATGTCGGCGCCCGCTTCGAAGCATACGGATGGCATGTACAGACGGTGCACGACGGGAACGACCTGGAGAAACTCGAGAAAGCGATCCTGCATGCACAGCAGGTGACGGACAAGCCGTCGCTGATCAAGGTGAAGACGCATATCGGGTATGGAAGCCCCAACAAACAGGATTCCCACGATGCGCATGGTTCGCCGCTGGGCGAGGAGGAAGTGAAGCTGACCAAGAAGGCGTACGGCTGGGATGAGAATGCATCGTTCCTCGTTCCGGCGGAGGTGCAGGAACATTTCCGCGCAGCGGTCGCGGCAGGGAAGCAGCGGCAGTCTGAATGGGAAGTGATGGTGCTGAAGTATTCCGAAGCATACCCCGATCTGGCACCGCAGCTCCGTTCGGTCCTCACCGGTGTTCATGGTGAAGCGTGGAAGAACGCGCTCCCGGTCTTTACGGCAGAGAACGGAAGCATCGCGACTCGCGAGGCCTCCGGCAAGGTACTCGCCGCAGTCACGCCGCATCTTCCTGCCATGCTCGGCGGTTCTGCGGATCTGACCCCGTCCAACAATACTTACGTTAAAGGGATGGTGAACTTCCAGCCGGAGAGTTACGGCGGCCGGTATCTGCGGTACGGTGTGCGCGAACATGCGATGGGCTCGCTGATGAACGGCATCGCGCTGACCGGAGGATTGATCCCGTACGGCGGTACGTTCATGATCTTCTCCGAATACATGCGTCCCCCTATCCGCCTTGCAGCGCTCATGGGTATCCGCCCGATCTACATTTTCACGCATGACAGTATCGGTCTCGGCGAGGATGGTCCGACCCATCAGCCCGTGGAACAACTTGCTGCGCTGCGTGCCATCCCCAACATACTGGTCCTCCGTCCGGCGGATGCGAACGAGACCGCTCAGGCATGGAAGATCGCCGTTGAACACACCACCGGACCGGTCGTCCTGGCATTGACCAGACAGAAACTTCCCTTCATCGACCGTTCGAAATATGCCGAGGCAGCGTTGACCGCGAAGGGAGCATATGTGCTTGCTTCGTGCAGCGGTATGCCGGAGATCATTCTGATCGGCACCGGTTCCGAACTGCAGTATGCGCTCGGTGCATATGAGCAGCTGACCGCCGAAGGCGTGAAGGCACGTCTCGTCAGCATGCCGTCGTGGGAATTGTTCGAGCGGCAGAGTGCTGAATACCGCGAATCCGTTCTTCCTGCCGTCGTTACCAAACGGCTGGCCGTGGAAGCAGGTGTGGAGATGGGGTGGCACAAATATGCTTCAGAGACCGTAACGATCAATACGT
>JAVBYA010000253.1 GCA_030824295.1 Bacteroidota bacterium | reverse complement strand
ATTCGCGTTCCCCGAAGCGCCGCCGCCGTTCGCCGTGATAAGGATACTCCCCTGTTCGGAGGAGATGAGGGGTGAACCGCTGTACATCTGGAGACCGCAGCTGGAGGTTCCAACGGAGGAACCGGTGGCAGTGATGGCGATATTCGCGGTTCCGAACGCTTTGATCTTAGGATTGAAGGACATCGTGATGCCATGTCCGGCTGCACCGGTGCCGGTCCGGTCGGCAAGGATGGAGATGTCGCCTCCCGATTCGATGGAGGTATTGTCCCCCTGCATGAAGAGAGCATCACCGCCGCTGATGGAACGGGAATGGATCGAGATCGTCCCGGTCGTGGAATTGATGTATGCGTTGGTCCCGTAACTATAAAGATACAATCCCGCACTTCCGGCCGTCGTGGTTGCTCCTCCGGTGGCGGTGATGGTGATGGGACCGGAATTCGAATGGATGTATCCGGCGGAGGATTGTCCGGCATTGATCTTCAACCCGGCACCGTTGTAGGTGGAACTGCCGCCGGTGGCCGTGATGTTGATCGCTCCCGTCCCGCTTACGGTGACACCGCCTCCATTTTCCATCGATATTCCATACGCATCCCCCGAGACCGAGGAACCGGCCGTGCCGTTCAGTGTGATCGTTCCGTTGACGGACTGGATGATCGGATCCTCCGAAGACGTCCCGTAGAGAACGATACCATTGCTATAGCCATAGGTAGAGCTTCCACCGTTCCCGGTGATCGTGATGTCACCATTCACGCTCCGGATCCTGGAAGCTCCACCCATGATGAATCCGGTATGTCCGTAGGTTGTACCACTCCCTCCGGTACCGGTGATGGTGATATTCCCCTCCGTTGTCTCAATGATGGAACTGTCCGATGCGAACCGGATCCCATTCTCGCCGTACGATCCGCTCGGTCCCGTGCCGACGATTGTGATATCGGCGGTGGTCGTCTGCGCAGTGGTGGCATACGCCAGTTGAACACCAGCCCAGCCGTTCCTGCCAACGCCGCGGATGGAGATCGTACCGCCGTCGGCGATATTCTTCACGCCATTGAGCCATATCCCTGGGAACCCGCCGGTAGATCCATACGCCGGCGTCGTTGTCGGGTCAGCACCGCCGCCATAGATGATGTCGCCGCCGTTGCTGGCGAAATAGATGCCTGCGGAGGTATTCCCGTTGTTGAACACCCTGCCCGAGATGAACCCGTCACTGCTCCCATCAGCATCGGCATTGAAGATGAGATGCAGTTTACCGCTGGTGGAGATGATGGAGTCGTTATGATTGAAGTAGATGTAGCTTCGGTTGCTGGTGGCACCGTACGCACGGAACTTCAATGTTGCATCACCGCCTGCCGTTTTCCGGATGACCACACCGATCGAATCGGTGATGGACCCGTCCGTTGTGGTGATCGTGACCGATGTTCCGGCATTCAGCCGCGATTCGATCTCGCCGACATTCAGCTTCGCATTCCATGTCGTGGAGGTCCAGACGTCCGGGTTGCCGCCGGACCAGGAACCGCCCGAACTCTCACCATAACCGATGGTCACATCGGTCTGGGCGAGCAGCAATGCCGGCAGGAACAGGAAGAGAACAAAGTGTAGAGCATGTTTCATGGAGGTCTCCATCTATAAGGGGGTTCAATGGTGAATGAGCGAATGTAATTCGGATAGATTCTCTTTGAGCACGAATCCGACGGAACGGAGTTTTTTGGCCTTCAGCCGGAACGCGGAGGTGTTATGACTTGAAACGAAGATGATCCTGGCGTTGGGATCCTTAGTATAGATGTGTTCCGCTGCGGTGAATCCGTCCATCTGCTTCATCTCGATATCCATCAATACCACATCCGGATGGAACCGGTCATAGGAATCCACTGCGGCGGAACCGTCGGAACATTCCAGCACCGCATCGTCATCCGTGCAGACGGAACTGCGGATCATCTCCCGCATGCCGTCGTTGTCATCCACGATCATGTATCGCATGTCCATACTCTCCCCCGTTGTCAGAATTGTGCACATGCAATAACGGGATCGAAAGGACGGGAATGAATACGCAGGGGTACGGAATTCACTACGTAGGGGTACGTAGTAGGTGGGCGGACAGGATTGGAAGGGTGCGCGGGGATCCCCGCGGCACCGGGATGGTCACAGCAGGTGTTTGTGCTCGAGCGCGAACTTCAGCAGAGCGCTGGCGCCGTGCAGATCGAGTTTCTGGCAGATATTGTTACGATGAGTATCGATGGTTCGGGGCGAGACGAACAGGGTGTCGGCGATCTGCCGCGTGGAGAGGTCCTGCCCGATGAGACGGAGCACCTTCCGTTCGGCCGCCGTCAGTTGGGAGAGGGCCAGCTGCTCCTCGGACCGGAACGCTGTCGATGCATTGCGCTGACGCACCAGCGTGCCGGTCATGGACGGGGTGATGTAATGCTTCCCTTCCCGCACGCTCTTCAGTGCATCCACGATCTCCGTGGCGGCGCTCTCCTTCAGCACATACCCCATCACTCCGAGGTCCATCGCTTTGGTGAACATGCTCTCGGTATCATACATGGTGAGGATGATCAGCCGGACAGGGATCTTCCCCTTTTTGACCGCCGCTGCGACCTCCAGGCCGCTCAGTTTCGGCATATCGATATCCAGCACGGCAATGAGAGGACGGTGCTGCTCGATGAGTGCCAGGGCACTCTCGCCGTTGTTGGCATCAGCAACGATCCGGAAGCCCCCCTCTTCTTCGATCATCTCTTTGAGCCCCTTCCGCATGAGCGGGTGGTCGTCGGCAAGGATGATGGGTGTGGAGTGCGGTGAATTCATGCGCGTGGCTGAATAGGGATGATGACGGTAACGGTCGTTCCGGAACCGGTTCCGGATTCGATACTGAGTGAACCGTTCAATATACGTACTCTTTCGGTGATTCCCGCCAATCCGATACCGTAGTGGACGGAGTCTTTGGAATATCCTTTTCCGTTATCCTTCACGGTGATGCAGATCGTTCCGTTCATGACAACGACGCGCAGATCGATGGAGGTCGCCCCCGAATGCTTCTCGATGTTACTCAGAGATTCCTGCAATATTCGGATGATGTTGATCTCGTTCTCCTGAGCGACCAGTCCGTCGATCTCATCCAGTTCTGCATTCAGCGTCATCCCATACGCCTCCCGCACATTCCCCAGTATGGATCGGATCGTTTCCGTAACTCCAAGACGGTCCAATTCCGGGGGACGCAGGGAATGGGACATGGAGCGGACAAGTTTCAGAATGGCGGTCGCCCCTTCCGAGATCTGCTCCAGCTGCCGTTTTTCCTTTGATTCTGCCGGTACGGTCTTCAGTCCCATCAACGCCCGGTTCTTGATCACCAGCAGTTCCTGCCCCAGCGAATCGTGCATCTCCTGCGCGATGCGCTTCCGCTCCCCTTCCTGGCTTTGAATGAGCAATCGCGAGATCTCCTGCTGACGGGACTGGTCCCGTTTCAGTTCTGACACGCGTATATAATAGATGATCGGGCCGACAGAGAGGAACAACACCACGACAAGGGAAAGGAACCACCATGTGCGCCAGAACGGCGGTCGGACGATCAACGTCAACGCCGTCGGCGTTTCATTCCATACACCATCTCCGTTCGCTGCTTTCACCAGGAACCGGTACGACCCGGGATCGATATTCGTATAGGTGGCTGTGCGGGAGGTCCGGTTGAGGATCCAATCCGCATCGAAACCTTCCAGCATGTAGGCGAAGCGGTTCTTCGCTGATGCGGTGTATTCCAACGCGGCGAACTCGAATGTGACCACATTGTCCGAGTAGTTCAACACCAGTGAATCCGTGAATTCTGCCGGCTGCCGCAAAATGGACGAATCCCCTTTGAACGGGATGCTCCGGTTGAACAGCCGCAGGTCCGTGAAGACCACCGTCGGCGCAGCACTGTTCATACCGATCTGTTCCGGATGGAATGCATTGAATCCGCTGACGCCGCCGAAGTACATCGTACCGTCCGGACCGCGGTAGAATTCCTTCCGATTGAACTCATTGCTCTGCAGACCGTCATACACATCGTACATACGCATAGCATGGGTGGCAGGGTTGAAGTTCACGATCCCTTTGTTGGTGCTGATCCAAAAGGTCTTCCGTTCATCGGTCAGAATGCCGTAGACGGTGTTGTTCGGGAAACCGTCCCGCTCCGTGAAACTGGTGAATTGTTCTGTTTTACGGTCGAACCGGTTCAACCCGCCGCCATCCGTACCGATCCACAGGAAGCGTCCCGGTTCATGCGGATCCTCAACGATGCAGAGGATGTGATTGTGACTGACGGATGCCGTATCGAACTCACGGTACCGATGCCATCGTTTGGTACCCCGTTTCGGATCGTACTGCAGCAGTCCGTTCGACGGCGTTCCGAACCAGTACTGCCCGTCCCGTGTGACCGTCACAGCGGAGATATCCGTATAACCGGAAGAGTTCGCCGCCGCATCCCGGTCCGGGTAGAGCGGTATGTGGTCATGCAGTTCCGGCAGATCGAAGAACCGGGTGATGCCGCTGTTGCGGACGATCCAGACCGTGTGCGCGCTGTCTTCGAAGAACATGGTGGCGGAATACGCCTTCCGGTCCGGAGTCCGCTCGGGCACAAGGGTATGGAAGGTGATCGCTCCGCTCGGCTGGATCCGGAAGATATGGGCATCGGACGATGCGATGAACAGGTCGCCGTTCGTCGCTCTGAAGGGAATGCGGAACTCGTTCCCGCGGTGCATTGGATCGAAGATGCTCATATCGACACCGCGGCGGAGGGAATTGCGGATCCTGCCGTACGACTCGCCGAAGAGGTGTTCCAGAAAGTTCCCCGGTTGTTTACCGAACATCGCCGTGCGGGGATTGTACATGATGGCGCCCCAACCGGCCGTGCCGATCCAGATATTGTCGGACCGGTCGATGATGAATCCGCCGGAGATGCGCTGCTCGGTGAACTCTGCCACGGCCTGCGGTTCGAGGGTCCGCGGATCGATCCGGAGAAGATGGTGCGCCGACGTACTCCAGAATGTTCCATCCGATGCGCGGCGGACCTTGCCGCACCAAAAGTGATCGTTCTCCTCCGTTGCGGTAACGATCCGCCGCCGTTCCCTGCCGGTGTACAGATCGATGCCGAGCCGGTAGCTCACCCAGATCCTTCCGAGCGGATCACAGTACAGATTGCTGATGCGGTTGATCCCCGGCATGCCCGGATCCTCCGGACCGCGTTCCAGCCGTTCCACGCTTCCATTCGGCCGGATGATGTTCAATCCATTCGCCGCCACCCACAGATTCCCTTCACGGTCCTGCGTTATGTCGGTCACATGATCGCTGGAGAGACTGTTCAGAGAGGATGAATCCGACCTCACGTTCTTCCATTCGTTATGTTGTATGGAATAGATGAAGAGTCCGGAACCGGCCGTGCCGATGAACAATCGGCCGTCCGCCGTTGCATATAGAGCATTGATCTGATTGCTGGTGAGCGGCGCCAGGTCGGCGAAGGGATGCTGCAGCCGGTGGAATTCCCGCCGCCGCTGATCGAAACAGAGCACGCCCCCGGCCGCTGTCCCGATCCAGAGCGAATCGCCGGTACGGTGCAATGCGGTGACCGTATTATCCGAAAGCGAGAGTGTATCAGCATTGTCTTTCCGGTAGATCTGAAAGGAATACCCGTCATACCGGTTTAGCCCATCCTTCGTTCCGAACCAGAGGAATCCTTTGGTATCCTGATGGATGGAAAAGATATAGTTCTGCGACAGACCTTCGTTGATGGTCAGGTGCTTCACCGCAACGGTTTGTGCCGCAAGCGTCAGCGGAAGGAAAAGGATGAGAAAAAGCATTTTCATGTGACCCAATGTACCAGAACTGAGCGCATTCCGCAAGAAAAACCAAACCGATCGGTGGATTTTGGAGAAGAAGTCCCCCTTTCGTATATTATAAGGATATTCAACGATTCGCATGCAGAGAAGGATTTTCTGCATACCGTCGGGTTTGAAGTACCGCAAGAAATATATATGTACCACCGAGCCATGGTATTGAGCGGGACATCACGTCGGGTTCGAAACACCGCAAGAAAAAAACATGTACCACCGCCGAGGTGGTGGAATTGGCAGACACACTGGTCTTAGAAGCCAGCGCCTTACGGCATTAAGGGTTCAAATCCCTTCCTCGGCACACAATGATGACGTTCCTCAATCCTTTTGTCCTCTTCGGTCTGGCGGCAGCGGCGATCCCGATCCTGATCCACCTCTTCAATGTACGGAAACTCCGGACCATCGAGTTCAGCACGCTCACCTTTCTGAAGGAACTGAACAAGAACAAGATCCGCCGAATCAAGGTCCGTCAGTGGCTCCTGTTGGCTCTCCGCACCCTGCTGATCATCCTCATCGTTCTCGCTTTCTCCCGTCCCGCGTTACAAGGGACCTTCGGCACTGCAACGTCGCGCGCCTCTTCGACACTTGTCATCCTGCTGGACAATACCGCCAGCATGGAACTGCATAACGAACAGGGAGCATACCTCGCTCAGGCGCAACAAAAAGCGCGGGAGATCGCCGCCACGGTCCAGGAGAATGACGAAGTCTATCTGCTCCGTCTGTCGGATCTTCCCTTGGCGACCACAGAAGAACCGCTCCGCGATCCCGCTGCGCTGATCGCACTGATCGATGCGACTGTACTGGATGTACGGCATCGGACCATCGAAGACGGACTCCGCGTCACCGCGCGCCTTCTGCAGCAGTCCCGCAATTTCAACAAAGAGGTCTACATCCTTACGGACGGACAAGCCACAACGCTGACCGCCGGTCAGGACCTTCCGCAGAGCGCCGAACGGTTGTTCGAACCTGCCGTCCGTTTCTTTATGCTCTCCGTCGCCCGCGAACCGGGAGAGAATGTCTCTGTTGAACGGATGGAGATCCCCCCTTCACTGCTGCAGCCGGGGAAGCCGTTCATCGTGAATGTCATCGTGAAGAACCACGGCACGGCACCGGTAACGAACCATGTGGTCACCATGAAGATCGGCA